>DATNQJ010000355.1:0-19534 GCA_036704085.1 Stenomitos sp. | reverse complement strand
TCATGACTCATGAACGAACGATCGTATGCAGCTGGGTTCCTGGGGATCGAAGGGGTGGGCTCCATCCGCCTGCGCCGCCTGCGTGAGCGCTTCGGGAGCCTGGCGGACGCCTGGCTGGCCCCGGCCAGCGAGCTCCATCAGGTGCATGGCATCGGCGCGGAAATCGCGCAGGCCATCGTCGCCCAGCGCCCCGAGGTCGATCCCGGCCACGAGCTCGATCGCCTGGCCGCAGCCGGGGTCGGGCTCGTTTGCCACTGGGAGGCGGCCTTTCCGTCCCACCTGAACGAGATCGCGGATCCCCCGGCCGTCCTCTTCGTCCGGGGGCGCATGCCGACTTTCGAGCGGGCGGTGGCCATCGTGGGCACCCGCGGCAGCACGGTCTACGGCAACCGGATCGCGCGGGCGATCGCCCGGGATCTCGCCGAGGCGGGGGTCGTGGTGGTGAGTGGTCTGGCGCGCGGCATCGACACGATCGCCCACCAGGGGGCCCTCGAGAAGGGCACGACCGTCGCGGTGCTGGGCTCGTCGCTGGATCGGGTCTATCCCCTCCAGAACGTACGCCTCTCCGAGCAGATCGCCGAAACAGGGGCCGTCCTCTCCGAGTATCCGCTCGGCACCGAGCCAGCACCCGGCCAGTTTCCCGCGCGCAACCGCATCGTCTCGGGGCTCTGCCAGGCCGTGGTGGTCGTCGAGGCCCGGGAGCGCAGTGGCGCGCTCATCACCGCCGACATGGCGCTGGATCAGAACCGCGAGGTCATGGCCGTGCCGGGGCCCGCGGACGCCCCGCAGTCGCGCGGGCCACACCGCCTCATCCAGCAGGGGGCGCGGCTGGTCACCTCGGCGGCGGACATCATGGACGAATTGGGCTGGAGCGGGCCGAACGCCAAGCGGGAGGCGGGCCCGGCGCCCGTCATGGCGGACGACGAGGCCCGGGTGTATGCGGCCATCGAGGTCGAGCCCACCACCCTGGATCAGATCGGCCTGAAGAGCGGCCTCTCCCCCCAGGTCATCAACAGCATCCTCCTGATGCTGGAGCTGCGCGCCTTGGTCACGCAGCTCCCGGGACGCCTCTACCTTCGCCGCTAATCCCGGGCGAAGCGCGGCCTAGAGCGCGAAGGCCTTGCGCACGTCGTTCTGCCGCCCGCCGAAGTAGGCCCTCAGGTCGAAAAGCGTCACGTTCGCCGCACCGCTCGCCCATGGGCTGCCACCCAGGGTCAGGCTGCCGTTCAGGAGGCTCACGTCGAGCGTGGTGTTCGGCGTGAGGCCGATCCGGAAGCCCGCCCGGTAGGTGTCGGTCGTGGCGCTGCCGAACGACAGCACGTTGCTCGCCATGAACCGCCAGGTCGGGTTGATCTCCGTCTCGAAGGCGAGTCCCGTGACGAACGAGCCGGCGTAGGCGCCGGCCGCTCCCGTCGGGCCGTAGGCGAAGCCGGGCATGACGTGCAGGCCCGCCTGCGAGCCCATCCAGAAGGACACGGGCAGGGCGATGCCCAGAGTCGTCGAGAGGCTGCTCGCGCTGGAATCCTTGTTGACGTCGAGACCGACCGCTCCGGCCACCCCCAGGTTGCGCTCGTTGACGAAGCGCAGCTTGCCGCCGGCTCCGAAGCCGAGGCCGGGGCTGAAGCTGCCGCCGATGCCCGTCAGGTCCAGGTTGGCGCGCAGATCGACCTGGACGTCCGGGGTCACGCCGAGCCCCAGGTCGACGCCGCTGGCGCCGAGATCCAAGAGGGCGGCGCCATTCATGAGAGTCTGGGCGCGCTGGACCCCGAAGACCTGGGTCGGCCGGAACTCGTCGGCGCCGGTGGGCCCGCCGTTCGGGGCGGGTGCGGTGGGGGCGGCCGTCCGCATGGCGGGGCGGGGCGCGGCCATGGCCGGGGCGGTAACCAGGATGGCGAGCGCGGTCAGCGCGACGGGCAAGAAGGTGAGTCGGATGCGGGGTCTCATGGCGGTCTCCTGTCCTAAAAACGGCGTCCCGTGACATGATGGGGCTCCCCGAGCGGGGTCCCCATCATGCCACACGCTCAGGCAAGCAAGAAACGTCCTGCGATCCGGAGGCTGGAAAAATGTGTGATAGAGTGGGGGGTGCGCCGCGCCGGGGGCAATTTCGGGTTGCCCATGGGCCGGCGGTGAGCACAGTCAGGTCGGGACCGTTTGCGCCGTGGGGCGCCCTTTTTCCCGGACCGAAAGGTGGTTGTCGTGTCGAAATCGTTGGTGATCGTCGAAAGCCCGGCCAAGGCCAAGACCATTGGAAAGATCTTAGGGAAGGACTTCCAGGTCAAGGCCTCTGCCGGCCACGTGCGGGACCTCCCCAAGAAGGGGCTCGGCGTGGACGTCAAGAAGAACTTTGCGCCTCAATACGAGGTGCTCGCCGAGAAGTCCAAGGTCGTGCAGGAGCTGCACGAGGCCGCGGAGTCGGCGGACAACGTCTTCCTCGCCCCTGACCCGGATCGCGAGGGAGAAGCGATCGCCTGGCACCTCTCGACGCTGCTCGAGGACCTCCAGAAGCCCATGCGGCGCATCGAGTTCAACGAGATCACCAAGGACGCCATCCTCCGGGCCGTCCAGCATCCGCGCGACATCGACATCAACCGGGTCAACGCCCAGCAGGCGCGCCGCGTGCTCGACCGCCTGGTCGGCTACAAGATCTCGCCCCTGCTCTGGCAGAAGGTGCGCCGCGGCCTCAGCGCGGGCCGCGTGCAGAGCGTGGCCGTGCGCCTCATCTGCGATCGCGAGGCCGAGATCCAGGCCTTCCAGCCCAAGGAGTACTGGACGATCGCGGCCGATTTGTTGAAGGGCAGCGCCAAGACCCCGTTCGCTTCGGAGCTCGTGCGGTGGCAGGGCAAGAAGCCCGACATCGACTCCGAGACGCAGGCGACGGGCATCGTCGAGCACCTCAAGACGGCCGAGTACAAGGTCACCAAGGTCCAGACCAAGGAGCAAAAGCGCCAGCCGTCGGCTCCCTTCATCACCTCGAGCCTCCAGCAGGAGGCGTCGCGCCGCTACGGCTTCACCGTCAAGCGCACCATGACCCTCGCCCAGCAGCTCTACGAAGGTATCGAGCTCGGCTCCGAGGGCCCCGTGGGCCTCATCACCTACATGCGTACCGACTCGGTGCGGATCGCCGACGAGGCCTGGGAAGAGGCGCGCGACTTCATCAAGGAGCGCTACGGCAAGGAGTACCTGCCGCCCCAGCGCCGCACCTACGCCTCGAAGAAGGGCGCGCAGGAGGCCCACGAAGCCATCCGTCCGACCTCGATCCAGCGCACGCCGGAGTCGGTGAAGTCGCACCTGACGCCCGATCAGTTCAAGCTGTACCGCGTCATCTGGGAGCGCTTCGCCGCCAGCCAGATGGCCAACGCCACCCTGGCGGTGCTCTCCATCGACATCACCGCGGGCGACGGCGTCTTCAGGGCCACCGACACCAAGGTCGTCTTCGCCGGCTTCCAGGCCGTCTACATGGACACCCCCGAGGAGGACTCGGAGGAGGCCAAGGCCGCCAGCAAGAAGCCCGCGAAGCTGCCGGAGCTCGCCGAGGGCGATGCGCTCAAGCTCAAGGAGCTGCACCCCAAGCAGCACTTCACCCAGCCGCCCCCCCGCTTCACCGAGGCGACCCTGGTCAAGACCATGGAAGAGAAGGGCATCGGGCGCCCGTCGACCTACGCTCCGACCATCGCGACCATCCAGGACCGCGGCTACGTCGAGAAGGAAGGGCGCGCCCTGAAGCCGACCGAGCTCGGCATCCAGGTCAACGAGCAGCTGATCAAGCACTTCCCGGACATCGTGGACGTGGGCTTCACCGCGGACATGGAGGACAAGCTCGACACCGTCGAGACGGGCGAGAACGAGTGGCAGAAGCTGCTCAAGAGCTTCTACGATCCCTTCGCCGAGACCCTCAAGGTCGCGGCCAAGGAGATGAAGCCTGTCGCCATCCCCTCGGGCGAGAAGTGCGAGACCTGTGGCGCCGAGATGCTCATCAAGAGCGGCCGCTTCGGCGAGTTCCTCGCCTGCTCCAAGTACCCCGAGTGCAAGACCACCAAGCCGATCATCAAGAAGGTGAACGTGGCCTGCAAGACTCCGGGCTGCGTGGGCGACATCATCATCAAGCGCACCCGCACGGGCAAGACCTTCTACGGCTGCTCGCGGTACCCGGAGTGCACCTTCACCTCATGGGATCTGCCGACGGACATCCACTGCGTCAAGTGCGGCACGTGGATGGTCGTCAAGCGCTCCAAGGCGGGCCGCAGCTTCCTGCTGTGCAAGAACGAGGAGTGCAAGAACATCCAGAACCTCCCCAAGAAGGCCGCGGAGCCCAAGGAGGAGGCAGGGACCGAGACCGCCGGCGGCTCCGATAGCGCCCGCGGCTCCGGCATGGAGCCGATGGAGGCCTAGAAGGACGACCATGGCGTTGAAGGCAAAGGTGATCGGCGGCGGCCTCGCAGGGTCGGAGGCCGCCTGGCAGTTGGCGCGCCAGGGCGTCGCGGTGACGCTGCATGAGATGCGTCCGGTGCGGCCCACCCAGGCCCACCACACGGACCGGCTCGGGGAGCTCGTGTGCTCGAACTCCCTGGGTGCGTACGGCGAGGGCAGCGCCTCGGGCCTCCTGAAGGCCGAGATGCGGCAGCTGGACTCCCTGATCCTGAACGCCGCCCAGCACGCGGCGGTGCCGGCGGGCGGGGCGCTCGCGGTGGACCGCGACCTGTTCGCGGGCTACATCACCGAGCAGATCGAAGGCCACCCGCTCATCACCCTGGTCCGGGACGAGGTCACCGACCTCGACCCCGAAGAGGCGACCGTCATCGCGACGGGTCCCTTGACCTCGCCCGGTCTGTCCGAGGCCCTCCAGCGCCACACCGGCGTCGAGCATCTGCACTTCTACGATGCGGCGGCTCCGATCGTGACCCTGGAGAGCTTGAACATGGACAAGATCTTCAAGGCCGCGCGCTACGACAAGGGCGAGGGCGTCTACCTCAACTGCCCCATGACCAAGGAGGAGTACGAGGCCTTCTGGAACGAGCTCACCCGGGCCGAAGGTGCGGTGCTGCACCTGGGCGCGGAGGAAGGCATGAACTTCTTCGAGGGGTGTCTCGCCGTGGAGGTCCTGGCACGCCGGGGGATCGAGACCCTGCGCTTCGGGCCCATGAAGCCCGTTGGCCTCACGGACCCCAAGACGGGCCGCTGGCCCTACGCGGTGGTCCAGCTGCGCCAGGACAACGTCGCGGGCGACCTCTACAACCTGGTCGGCTTCCAGACCCAGCTCAAGTGGGGCGAGCAGCAGCGCGTCTTCCGCATGATCCCGGGCCTCGAGGAGGCGGAGTTCGTCAGGCTGGGCGTCATGCACCGCAACACCTATCTGGCGAGCCCGTGCTTCCTCGAGGCGACCCTGCAATGGCGCGAGCGGCCGCGCTGGTTCTCCGCGGGCTGCCTGATCGGGGTCGAGGGCTACACCGAGTCGGCCGCCTCGGGGGCCCTGGCGGGCCTCAACCTCGCGCGGGTGCTCAAGGGCGAGGCGGCCTTGGAGCTGCCGCGCACGACCATGCTGGGCAGCCTCATGTACTACGTGTCCCACGCGGAGCCCAAGCACTTCCAGCCCATGAACTCGAACTGGGGCATCCTCGAGGCCCTCGAGGGCCCCAAGATCCGGGACAAGAAGGAGCGCCACCTCAAGCAGGCCGAGCGAGCGCTGGCAGACTTCGCCCGGGCCCTCGCTCCCGCCCTGGCGAGCGTCGAGTAGCCACCTCGAAACGCCCCCTCCCGACCGGGAGGGGGCGTTTCACGTGCGGACTACCGCTTCGACTTGGCTTGCGAGATGCTCGCCTTCGGGCGCTCGGCCTCGGCGCGCAGCGGGACCAGGGCGGCCACGCAGCGCACCCCGCGCCGGCCCTCGGCGTGCAAGGGTGGGGTGGCGGCGGCCAGCTTCGTGGGGTCGAGCAGGCTGAACTCCTTGCCGTCCAGGGCCTGGCAGCGCTTGCAGTTCGCTTGCTTTGCCGTGAAGCGGGCGCCGGTGACCTGGCCCTTCTGCTCGTAGAAGCCCGTGACCAGGTTGCGCGACTCGAGCAGCACGCTGTACTCCTCGACGTTGCCGGCCAGGCGCTTGTCCATCGTGGCGATGTAGCGCTTCTTGGCTTTCTCGACCTGTTTCGGGTCGAGCTTCTTGCCGCTGATCCGGCGGCCGGATCCCCTGACCAGCATGAGGAGGAGCAGGAGGGCCACCAGGCCTCCGCCCAGCAGCAAGGGCATGGGGGCCGCCCCGTGCGGGGTGGCGGGGTGGGCGACATGAGTGGTCGTGTGCGTCGTTCGGGCCATCGTCCCTCCTACTGGCATGAATCTTACCCGGAAGCCGGGCAGATTTGCGCGGGGATGCTCCACGAACGGCCCGTCTTGAGCTAGGATGGTAGTGCACCGAACGAAACGCTTCCCAGGAGCCGCATACAGCGGGTTTGACCGGGGCGAGGGCCCGGTCTGCTGGGGCGTCCGGGACCAACGAGACCCACCGACCAGAGAGGGCCAGCATGCAACTCGGTTTCTACTCGCCGCCGTTTCACCATGGCTGGATCGAAGTCATCTGCGGCTCCATGTACTGCGGCAAGACCGAGGAGCTGATCCGGCGGGTCCGCCGGGCCGAGATCGCCAAGCAGCTGGTCCAGGTCTTCAAGCCCATCATCGACACCCGCTATGCCCCCGAGGACGTCTCCAGCCATGCGGGCGGGCGCATCCGGGCCGTCCGGGCGACCGGCGCCGAGGAGATCTGGCGGGCGACCGAGGAGGCGACCCAGGTGGTCGCCATCGACGAGGTCCAGTTCTTCGACGAGACCGTGGTCGAGGTCTGCCAGGAGCTCGCCAACTCCGGCAAGCGGGTCATCTGCTCGGGGCTCGATCTGGACTTTCGCGGCGAGCCCTTCGGCGTCATGCCGCGCCTCTTGGCGATCGCCGAGTCCGTCGAGAAGCTGACGGCCATCTGCGTCAAGTGCGGTGCGCCGGCCACCCGCAGCCAGCGCCTCATCAACGGCGAACCCGCGGAGTGGAACGACCCGGTCATCCAGGTGGGGGCCCACGACGCCTACGAGCCGCGCTGCCGGGCCTGCCACGTGGTGCCCGTGAACCCGGGCCGCGTGACGCAACTGCCCTTGCCGAGCTGGCAGAGCGTCTAGGCTCCGCGCCCTAGTCCGTGTCGAGGTGCGTCGCGATCCGGCGATTGATCCAGCGATGACCGGCCGAGTGGTGGCGGTTCTTGGCCTCGACGACCGCGTCGCTCAGGCTCAACTGCTGGCTGCGCATCAGGTCCAGCTTGCGCTCGCGTCGCGCCACGGGGGTCTGCCGGTCGGCGGGGGCTGGCAGGTCGTACAGCTTGCCGGCCTTGGCGCGTGATCGCAGGATGATGTAGACGAAGCGCGTGATCTCGCTGGTCAGCGTGTCCCCCGTGGGGATGATGCGGACGGCGATCTCGTTGGCGTTGTAGTGGTAGAGGTGGATGACCGGCGCCCGGATGATGGTGTCCGCCAGCGACCACTGGACATAGAAGGGTTCGGCCAGGTGGTCGCGCGAGATCTTGGGGATCTTCAGCCGCATGCCGCCAGCCGACAGGTCGACGATGAGCCCCTTGAAGGTGAAGGGGAGACCGGGAAAGTCGATCTCGCACATCTGGTTGACGGGCGCGCGCGCGTTGGCACGTCGCTCCCGGCCGTTGGGCGGCGTGGGGAGCGCGTTACGGGGCAACTCCGGCGGCAAGTTGGGATCGAACATGACCACCTCCATAGGCATGATCGGCCAAGCGAGGCCGATCTTTACGAGATCGATCACAGCCGCGTCCGGACGCGCGCCCTACGATGGGAGCGGAGAGGAGGCCGCATGCGATCTCTCGAAGCCTACCGAGATGACTTTATCATGCACCTGGGGTTGGAGCGGAACCTCTCCCCCCACTCGCTGAAAGCCTATCGCCAGGATCTTGATCAGTTCCACCGCTTCTTGGGCGACATGCCCCTGCCGGCGGTCGACTACCTCACGATCCGGCGCTACCTGGGCGAGTTGACGGAGAAGGGCTACGAGCGGACCTCCATGGCCCGCAAGCTCGCGACCCTGCGCACCTATTTCCGCTTCCTGGCCAAGGAGCGGCACGTCGACGCCAACCCCCTCTCGTTGGTCTCGAGCCCCAAATCCATCCGCCGCCTGCCTAAGTTCCTCGACTGGGGCGAGCTCAAGAGCCTCTTGGCCGCACCTGACGTCGAGACGCCGCTCGGATTGCGCGATCGCGCCATCCTCGAGCTCCTCTACGCCACCGGCATGCGCGTGGGCGAGATCGTGGCCCTCGCAACCTCTGCCCTCGACTGGGAGGAGCGCGAGATCGTGGTGTTCGGCAAGGGCTCCAAGGAGCGCGTGGTCCTCATGGACGGCCCATCGGCGGAGCTCGTCGAGCGCTATGTCCACCGGGCCCGCCCGCGCCTGGTGGGCGCCCATGCCGACTGCGGCGTCCTGTTCGTCAACCGCCAGGGCCAGGGGCTCAACCAGCGCTCGGTCCAGCGCATGATCCAGAAGTACGTCCAGCAGGCCGGCATCGAGAAGCGGATCAGCCCCCATACCCTCCGCCATACCTTCGCCACCCACTTGCTCGAGGGGGGCGCCGATCTCCGGGTGGTCCAGGAGCTCCTGGGCCACGCCAGCCTGTCCACGACCCAGATCTACACCCACGTGAGCCAGGAGCGGCTCCGGGAGGTCTATCGTCAGTCACATCCCCGCTCCTGACGGGGATATGACGTTAAAACGAGGCGTCGAGACTAGTTGCCTCAGGTCGGCGGCTATGCTATCGTAGGGACGACCCATTGCGCTGGCAGGAGGCGAGATTGCCCAGCAGAGCCAAGGCTAAGAGCGCAGAACCCCATGCCCACCCCCCTGTGCCCCCCGCATCGAACGGCGAGGGGCGCTCGTCGCATGTCGAAAGGGTCCTCGCCAAGTGGCTCGAGCGGTCGCCGGAGCCCTTGCCGAACGGGATCGAGGCGGCCGCCCGCCTCCTGTTGACCGAGCTGGCCGTCATGGGCGGCCCGATGGATCGGGTGCACCTGGCCCAGGGCTGGGTCGAGACCTGCCAGGGGGCGACCATGACCCTGTTCCAGGCGCTCAGCCTGTTCACCGATTTCGCGAGCCTCGCGCCCGCTCCGGCGGCCCACTTGGCGTCCGATTGCAGCCTCCTGGTCGCCCAGCTCTGGGTGGACGCCTTGGAGCGGCGCATGCAGGGGATGCTGGCGACGGAGACCGAGGCCCTGCACAAGGCCAATCAGGCCCTGCGCGAGACCGACAAGGGCCGGGCCGACTTCATCTCCGCCTATTCTCACGAGCTTCGGACCCCGCTGACGGCGATCGCCGGGGCGTGCGAACTCCTGCTCGACGACTTCGCCGACGAGCTCTCGGGCCCCCAGTTCGAGTACATCACGATGATCAACCAGAGCGCCTTCCTCATCCGGCAGCTCATCGACGACGTGCTCGACTTCGAGAAGCTGGAGGCCCGGCGCCTGGAGCTGCACCTGGAGCCCCTGTGCATCGAGGAGGTCGTCCACGACGTCGCCATGCTCGTGAGCCCTCTGTTGCAGGACAAGCGCCTGGTCTGGAAACAGGATCTGAGCGAGGGGTTACCCCTGGTGCTCGGAGATGCCGTGCGGCTGCGCCAGATCCTCTTGAACCTCGTCTCCAACGCCATCAAGTTCACGCCCGAAGGGGGCGTCATCACCCTGCGCGCGGCCCTCGAGAAGTCGGTAGGCAAGCGCGGGACGCTCGTGGCCCTGTCGGTAAGCGATTCGGGGATCGGGATCGCTCCCGAGCACCAGAAGCGGATCTTCGAGCGTTTCCGCCAGGTCGGCGACAAGTCGGGCCAGGGCACGGGCCTGGGGTTGCCCATCGCCAAGCGCCTGGCCGAGCTGCATGGGGGGCGGATGACCCTCAAGAGCGCGCTGGGAGAAGGGGCCACCTTCACGTTCACCATTCCGGCGGTCTCGGATGCTTGATCGCTCGGCATGCGTTATTCCTCGCCTGCCGGGGAACAATAGGGGAGAGGACGTCTCCCTCTCGGGAACGGCCGGCTAGAGGGGATGAACCACGAATGACGTCTGCCAATTCCTGGCAAGTCATGAAGCGCTTGGCGACCTTGCACCTCGAATCCGATGGGGTCGAGGCCTTGGCCGAAGCCATGCTGGCCGAGTTGCTGGAGATCTCGGGTGCCACCGAGGGACAGATCCTGTCGGCCTCCGATATGCGGATGCTGGCCTGCCAGCCGGCCGATCGGCAGGATCGCTTCTCCCTGGGCATCGCGCTCGATGCGATCGCCGACTGCGAGGCGCACTGGGAAGAGCTCCCGGAGGCGCGCGTGGGCTGCTTCCCGTTGCTCATGCGCGAGGGGGTCTTCGCCGTCCTGCTGTTGGGCTTCCCGGCCGGCGCTCCCGCATCGCCCGAGCCTCTTGCCCTCTTCGAGGGAGTCCTGCCCTTTGTCTCCCTGGCCCTGTCGGAGCGCCAGCTCCAGAGCGAGGTCGCCGAGCGCGACGCCCAGCTCGCCGATCTCGGCGCCCGGTTCGACGATGCGATGCAGCGGGCGGTCACCGATGGGTTGACCGGCCTCATCAACCACACGCATTTCAAGGAACTGATGGGCCTCGAGGTGGGCCGCAGCAAGCGCTACGGCAACCAGCTGACGCTGTTGGTCCTCGACATCGATTTCTTCAAGAAAATCAACGACACCTACGGCCACCTGATGGGGGACGTGGTGATCCGGCGCATTGCCCAGGCCCTCAAGGGCCAGGTCCGGGACTGCGACATCGTGGCGCGCTACGGCGGCGAGGAGTTCGCCATCCTCTTGCCCCAGACGGACCTCAAGGGCGCCTACATCGTGGCCGAGCGCATTCGCCAGCGGGTCCGCGACATGGTCTTCCAGACCGAGGACCGGGATCCCATCCCGGCGGTGACCATCTCGGTGGGCGTGGCCCAGCTGCGCAAGCCCGACTCCTTGACGAGCTTCCTCGAGCGGGCCGACCAGGCCCTCTACCGGGCCAAGCACGGCGGCCGCAACGCGGTCTGCTGCGAGGAGGACACCCCGGTCCTCTCGGAAATCCAGGAGCGCGCGCAAACCCAGCGCGTGGCCTTCCTGACGGCGGTGGCCGAGATGGCCACCGAGGTGGCGCTCAAGGATGCCTACCGCTCCGACTATGCGGATCAGCTGACGAGCCTGGCCCGAACTTTTGGGGCGGCCGTGGGCCTCTCGGACCACCAGCAGCACGACCTCATCATGGCCGCGGGCCTGCACCACATCGGCAAGGTGGCCCTGCCGGTCGAGCTCCTGGCAAAGAACGAGGCCCTCGATGAGCGGGAGTGGGCCCTGGTCAAGGCGCACCCCCAGCTCGCCCAGCAGCTCATCGGCCAGATCGCCGGCATGGGCTCGGTCTCCGAGGCCATCCTGTATCACCACGAACGCTGGGATGGCAAGGGCTATCCCTACGGCCTCAAGGGCGAGCAGATTCCCCTCGTCTCGCGGGTGCTCGCGGTCATCGACTGCTACATCGCCATGGTCAACGATCGCCCCTACCGCAAGGCCCTGACCCTCGACGCCGCCCGCGCGGCCATCCTCGAGGGGCGCGCCACCCAGTTCGATCCGGCCATCGTCGACGCCTTCATGGGCATCCTGGAGGGGGCCGAGACCCTCAGCTCCTAGCCGCCCGCCGGCCCTGGGAGAAATCACCCAAAGATCTCCGTGTCCTGGCCGTAGGGCAGAAGGCCTGCCGTCCTTATGATCTCCGTAAAGCTCGTTTGCCTGTCTGACGGAGCCATGCCCCATGCCGATCCTCTTGTTGGGACTCGACCATCACGCGCCGGTCGAGGTCCGGGAACGCGCCGCCTTTCTGGCCGCGGAGCGCGAAGCGGACCTCTTGGCCCTGCTCGAGCGCCCGGGTGTCGTGGAGGCGGTGATCCTCTCCACGTGCAACCGCACGGAGCTCTACGCCGTCTGCTCCGATCCGGGCGCTCACGCCACGCTCCAGGGGTTCCTGATGGAGCGCAAGGGCCTCACGGAGCGCGAGGTGGAGCACCATGTCACGCCCATGTTCCAGGAGGAGGCAGCCGCCCACCTGTTCAGGGTCGCCGCCGGCCTGGAGTCCCAGATCCTGGGCGAAGGTCAGATCCTCGCCCAGGTCAAGGAGGCCCTGGCCTCCGCTCAGGCCTGCCACGCCAGCGGGGCCATCCTGGACGCCCTGTTCCGGCGTGCCCTGACGGCCGGCAAGCGGGCGCGAACGGAGACGGATATCGCCCGCGGGGCGGTCTCGGTGGCGGGGGCGGCGGTTGAGCTGGCGCGCAGCCTCCTGGGGTCGCTTCAGGGGCGCGCGATCCTCCTGCTCGGGACGGGCAAGATCGGGGAGGTGGCCGCCCGTCAACTGGCCTCCAGCGGCCTGAGCGCCATCTACCTGGCCAATCGCTCCCTCGAGAGCGCCTCCCGGCTGGCGGAGCTCGTGAAGGGGGAGGCCGTCGCCTACCATGACCTCGGAGCCGTGCTCGGACGGGTTGACGTCCTGCTCTGCTGCACGGGGGCCCCGCACCACGTCCTGAGTGCGGCGGATCTGGCCCCGGTGGTCGCGCGCCGCGCCGGCAGGCCCTTGCTCCTCATCGACCTCTCGGTGCCCCGCAACCTGGATCCGGCGATCGCCCGGCTGGAGGGATGCCGGCTCTGCGACCTCGATGACCTGCGGGGGCTTGCCGAGCGCCATCGCAGCGAGCGATCCCTCTTTGTCCCCATGGTCGAGGGGATCCTCGCCCAGGAGCTCGCGGCCTTCTTCACCTGGCAACAGGGCCACCAGGTGGCGCCCACCATCGCCGCATGGCGCTCCAAGCTCGCCATGCTCCAGGAGCAAGAGCTCGATCGGTTCTGGCTGCGTCACGGCGGGCGCTTCACCGCCGAGCAGCGCCGCCTGGTCGACGAGGCCATCCAGGCCCTCTTCGACAAGCTCGCGCATGGCCCCTTGTCCCGCCTCAAGGAGCTGGACGGGACCCGGCAGCAACAGCTTGCCGAGGCCCTCGTCACCCTCTTCGACCTGAACGTGGAGGACGTGGAGCCTCACCAGCGGCGCAGGCTGGCCAAGCGCCGGGGAGCCTCCGACTGGGCCTAGGCGATCGGGTCGACGTGCCACAGCCGGGTGGGCCTTGGCCCACCCGGCTGCTTTAGCGGAAACGCCCGCGCAGCAAGCGCGGGCGTTCGTGGGAAGAGGGCTAGTGGACCTTCGTGGGGAAGGGAGCCTCCATCTCCCGGGTGACGGGCATCGTGGGGGTGATGGCGAATTTCAGGATGGTCTGCAGGTCGTCCACCCGGCGCTGGACGTCGTTGAGATGGCGGATCTTGCCGGTGGCCGGATCCGTCACGTCGGCCCCGGTCATGAAGCTCGAGAGGACGGCCTCTTCGCCGGCGCGGCGCGGCCGGACCTGCATGAAGGCGATGAAGGGGGTCGGCCCGCCCTGAGCGGTTCGGGGCTGGTCCAGCCCCGTCTCGATCAGGTGGCAGCCGCTGCAGGTGTTCTGGGCGAACTTGAAGCGGGCGTCGTTGGCATGGGCGATGTTGGGGGCGTTCCAGATCAGGAAGGGATCGCCGATGGCCCCCGGGGTCAGGGACGAGCCGGCCATCATGCCGACGGGCATCACGTGGGCATCCTTCAGGATGTCTTCCTCGTTCTGGTTGATGTAGTCGCCCAGCTCCGTCGTGTGGTTGAGGGAGATCTTGGGGGTCAGGGCCATCGGGACGTTCTCGAGCTTACCCGAGGGCATGACGTGGAACTCGCGCAGCTCCCAGACCGGCAGGGTGGTCGGATCGCCGCCCGGGCCGAAGGCCCCCTGCAGCCCCAGCTGGATCTCGTTGGTGCGCAGCTGGTTGAGCGCGCTGCCGTTCGGCTTGGCGGGGTTCGCGTTGGCTCCCGAGAAGACGTCGGTGATCTTCTGAAGCTCGACGTTGTAGCCAGGACCGTAGGGCATGCGGGAGAGACGGTGCCAGCGGCTGGCCCAGTCCGCGACGGCCTTCATGCGGTTCTGTGCCGCCATCTGGTTCTGGCCCTGCTCCAGCTTCGGGGGGGTCTTACCCTGGAAGCTGCGGATGATCATGTCGTCGCTGATGCCGTACTCGAAGATGACCGTGAAGACCGCCCGGTCATCGCCCGGCTTTGAGTTGGGAGCGCCCGCCACGGCGATGTTGTCCTTCTCGACGTAGTGGAAGACGAACCGGCCCTCGCCGGCGTTGCCCGGCCGGCGTAGGTCGACCCGGTTGACGATGGCTGCGAGCCGGAAGGGGGCCTTGGTCAGGTCGAGCTTGCCGTCGGGAGTCTTGGGCCACAGCGCGATCACATGGTCCATGCCCACCTTCTTGTTCTTGACCAAGTCCCCGTTGACCGTCTGGTCGACGGTCCAGGTCGTGAGCCAGTCGCGGACGAACTTTTCCGGATCCCGGCCGTTGGCCATGCGGGTCATCAGGGTGCCGAACGTCCAGACACCGGTGCCCTTGGTCCGCACGGGATCCTCCACCACGCTCAGGTCCGTGATGACCAGCTCCTTCTTGGCCGTGATGGGATCGTTGGGCGGATTCTTGGGTTGGGCCTGGGTGGCCTGCACCTCCCGGTCCGGCGTCACCAGGTTGCCCGGCTTGCTGAGACACCCGATCAGCGACAGGGCCATGGACGAAACCATCACGGTTCCCAGGATGCGACCTACGCGTTTTCTTTGCATCACACACACCTCACTTGCCGCATGGCGCATGGCTTGCGGCCACCTCTCTGAAGGTCGGCGCCTCACACACCCGCGCCGACGGAAGTATGATATGCAAGGGCGGGGTTGTTTTTCTGCGTCAACGTGCTCGGAAACTCTTGGTCGTTTGATTGCCGGCCCCGGTTCTCCGATTCCGCCAAGCGCCCCGCTAGCCATGCGTGACCCGGAAACGCGGGCCGTGTCCTGAGAGGCGCCATGGTAAGAAACGTCACGCCCGCCGGGCACCCATGTCGTGAGGGGGGAGAGCGGCGTCTCGACCTCCTTTCGGAGCCCCGGTCAGGCCAAAGGGGCGTACGGCCGAATTCTGCAACGTTTCTTTACAAAACGTTGCAATTCCAGTAGGCTCCAGCGAGCAAGTTCAACCTCACGCTTTTTCTCGATCGGATCGACGAGCCGTCGATCCGGCGTTGCCTTCCATGCCGCCAAGAGGAAGGGGGGACCAACGTGATCGTCACCCCCTTGGTCGGGGCGGTCGGCACGCTGCCCGCCATCAATACGCTCAAGGGCAAGGCCAGCCCGGTTGGGGTACGCAAGCTCGCGCCCCCGCAGCGCCAGTTGCATGGGTGAGGCGGTCAAGCGCGTAACAAAAGGGGGAGGGTCGAGTATGCTTGGCTCTATGGGGCGCCTCAAGCCCGGGCGGGCGCAGGTGGTCAGCAATGCCGCCTGGCTATGGCTGGAGCAGGTCTTTCGGCTGAGCATCGGTCTGTTCGTGGGAGTCTGGGTAGCGCGCTACCTCGGCCCCCAGCAGTTCGGAGCCTACAGCTACGCCTTGGCATTCGTCGCGCTGTTCGGCCCGATCGCCCGCATGGGCCTCGACAGCCTCGTCATCCGGGACATCGCCCGGGAGCCCGAGAGCAAGGACGAGGTGCTCGGCACCACCTTCCTCCTCAAGGCCGTGGGGGGCGGGGTTGCGACCACCCTGGCGATTGCCGTCATCCTTGGCCTGAACCACGGGGACGGAGCGACCTGCGCCATGGTCGCCCTCATCGCCTTGGGCTTCGTGTTCCAGCCCTTCGACGTGATCAACCTCTACTTCACGGCGCAGCAGCAGCAAAAGTTCGCGGTAGCTGCCAAGACCACCGCCTACGTGCTCGTCAACCTGCTCAAGCTTTGGCTCATCATGCGAATGGCGCCTCTGAGCGCCTTCGCCCTGACGAGCCTGGCCGAGACCGGCCTAGCGGCATGTTGCCTCTTGGTGGGCTACCGAACGGCCGGAGAGCGGATCAGACGCTGGCGTTTCTCGGCCGAGCGTGCGCGGGCAACGGCCCGGGAAAGCTGGCCGCTTATCTTGTCGGGCCTCACCTTCCTCCTCTACTCCAAGATCGATCAGGTCATGCTCGGGGCGTTGACCACCAAGACCGAACTCGCCTTCTACGCGGTCGCCGTCAAGCTCGCGGAGGTCACGGACTTCATCCCCCTCATCCTGCAGACCCTCTTCCTGCCGCGGCTCTCAGGGCTGTACAAGGACAGACCGGCGGAGTACCGCCGTCACTTGCAGGTGTACTTCGACCTCATGCTCGTGACGTGGCTCGGCGTGGCCATCGTCATCTCGGTGGCCGCGAGCCCGCTGGTGGCCGTCATGTACGGCGCGACCTACGCGCCGGCGGCGGCCATCCTCGCGGTCTATGCATGGGGGCAGTTCGGCAGCAATCTCGGGATCGCCCGGGGAACGCTCCTTACCGTGGAGGGCAAGGTCCATCTCAACTTTTACATCCAGGCCTTGGGCGCCCTGTTCAACATCCTTCTCAACCTCTTCGCCATCCCGCGCTTCGGGGCCCTGGGGGCCACGGTCGCAACCCTGCTGACCAACCTGCTGGTGGCGGTCGCCCTCAACGCGGCGCTGCCGGACCTGCGCGCAGTGTGGCGCCTCATCATCCGAGCCTGCCACCTTCGGAACGTGGCACAGCGGGTGAGCCAGGCGGTGTGGGGCTAGGCTCACGGCTCCCCATCGAACGGAGGATCCATGGACCTCGACGTGTTGCACTTGAGCACGGGCGACTTGGGCGCGGGGGCCGCCCGGGGCGCATTCTGGCTGCACCAGGCTCTCTTACGGACGGGGGTGCAGTCGCGAATGCTGGTATTGCGTAAGGCCTCTGCCGATCCGACCATCCTCGGCCCTCGCAGGGGCCTCTCCAAGGTGCTTTCCGCTGCCGTGCCGCTGGTGGACGGACTTCCCGTGCGGCTTTATGCCGGGCGTGATCGCACCGCCTTCTTCTCGACAGCCTGGTGGCCGACTCGGGTCGGCCGCCTGATCGAGCGCCTTCAGCCACGCCTCTTGAACCTACACTGGGTTGGCGCCGGCTTCCTGGCGCCCGAGGATCTGGCCTCCGTTCGCTGCCCAATCGTCTGGACTCTGCGCGACATGTGGCCCCTGACGGGCGGGTGCCACTACGCCGGTGACTGCACTCGCTTCCACGGGGGCTGCGGGGCGTGCCCGCAACTGGGCTCGACCTCCGAGTGGGACCTCAGTCGCTGGATGCATGCGCGCAAGCGCAAGGCATGGGCCCGGCAGCAGATCGTTCTGGTGGCGGTCAGCCAGTGGATGGCCGCGTGCGCCCACCAGAGCGGGGTGTTTCCCGACGCCCGGGTGGTGGTCATTCCCAACGCGTTGGATGAGGCGGTCTTTCGCCCCCTGGACAAGCGCCTGGCCCGGGAGGTCCTGGGACTCGATCCCGAGCGGCCCCTCATTCTCTTCGGAGCCATCAATCCCACGGTCGACAAGCGTAAAGGCGGAGCCTATCTGCAGGCGGCCCTGCAGCAGCTCGACCGCTCGTCCCTACCGGACCCGCAGCTCCTGATCTTCGGAGCGACGGCCGGTCAGAGCGGCGTCCACTTCGGATCGGATGCCCGTTACCTAGGTTACGTGCACGACGATCGCCTCTTGGCCCTGGTCTACTCGGCGGCTGACGTGACTCTGGTGCCTTCCACCGAGGAGGCCTTCGGCAAGACGGCCATGGAGTCCATGGCCTGCGGGACACCGGTCGTGTCCTTCGACATCGGGGGCTTGAAGGACATCGTGGATCACCAGCTTAACGGCTACCGCGCCCGCGCCTTCGAGCCGGGCGATCTCGCGGCCGGGATCCGCTGGGTCCTCGAGGACGGCGAGCGCTGGCTGCGCCTGTCCGAGAACGCCCGCCACAAGGTGCTCCAGCGTTTCACCTTCGACCTGCAGGCCGGACGGTATCGAGCCCTCTACCAGGAGTGCCTGGCGGTCGGGGGCTTGGAACAAGCGCATGGGCCCTAGCGGTGAAACGGTTCCTCGATGGCGATGCCACGGGGGGCTTCAGCTGGACGCTCGGCTGTGGCGGGGCATGGCCCCATTGCGTCATTGAGAGGGGACGAGAAGTGAAGATTTTGCATCTGAGTGCCAACGATCTGATGGGCGGTGCCGCCAGGTCCGCCTTTCGCTTGCATCAGAGCTTGCAGGCCCTGGGACATGAGTCGTTGCTCCTGGCCCAGAAGAGGCAGAGCCGAGACCCGAGCGTCCTGGGCCCCGAAACCATGTTCGAGAAGGTCATGGCCCAAGCACGTCCTCATCTCGACCGTCTTCCCATGCGCACTTACCAGGTATCCGACCCGTTTCTCTTTTCCACGCACGTCGTCGGGTGGAGCCTGGAACGCGCGGTCCGCCGCACGAATCCTGCGATCGCCCATTTGCACTGGATCTCGTCGGGCTTCATGGCCATCGAGGCGCTCGCCGCCCTCAGGCGGCCGCTGGTCTGGACCTTGCATGACATGTGGGCCTTTACAGGAGGGTGCCATTACGATCAGGGCTGCGGCCGCTATCAGGAGCGTTGCGGGTCCTGCCCGATCCTCGCCTCGTCCCGGGAGGCCGACCTCTCGCGCCGCAACTGGGAGCGCAAGGCAC
The DNA here is from genome assembly GCA_036704085.1 of Stenomitos sp. Classification (GTDB taxonomy): domain Bacteria; phylum Cyanobacteriota; class Sericytochromatia; order S15B-MN24; family UBA4093; genus DATNQJ01. The sequence goes on along the minus strand of DATNQJ010000355.1, from coordinate 903 downwards.
GCGCATGGAGGGACCTCGATCTGACCATCGTCACGCCGAGCCGCTGGCTCGGCTCCTGTGCGGAGTCCAGCTCCTTGTTCCGCGGTTTGAGGGTGGAGGTCATTCCATACGGCTTGGATCTGGATCGCTTCAAGCGGATCGACAAGGCCGTGGCACGTCAACTCTTGGGTCTACCGCAAGACAGGCTGCTGGTCTTGTTCGGTGCCATGGGAACCGATGTTCCCCGCAAGGGGTTCGCCCATTTCCAAGCCGCCGTGCGATCGCTGGTGCAAGCGGGATGCGGCGGGCGGACCGAGCTCGTCGTGATGGGGGGCGCCAAGCCTACTCGGGCGCAGGACCTGGCCCTGCCGGTCCATGACCTCGGGGTGCTGCATGACGACATCGCGCTGGCCCTCGCCTATGCGGCGGCGGATGTCTTCGTGGCGCCCTCGACCCAGGAGAACCTCGCCAATACGGTGCTGGAAGCGCTGGCCTGCGGGACGCCGACGGCCGCGTTCCGGATCGGAGGCATGCCCGACATGATCGATCACCAGGTAACCGGCTGGCTGGCCGAGCCGTTCCACAGCGAGGAGCTGGCGGCCGGTCTCGCGTGGTTGCTGGAGGATCCCGAGCGGCTCCGACGGCTGGGACAACAGGCCCGTGAGAAGGCGGAGCGTGAGTTCGAAATGAAGACGAATGCTCGCCGTTACGCCCGCCTCTATCAGGAGCTGAGCCGCACGGCTCAGCTCGGACCCGGAGCGGCGTCGATCAGCGGCTAACGGAGGCCCTGCAACCGTTCCATTGGGCCCGAGGCTCCAGGCGCCTGTAGGAGGCTTTTCGGGCCAGCGAGGGGGGCCAGGACCTCGCTGCAACACCTTGATATATTTCTTTACAAATTTTTGTAAGTCACCTATGATCCGAGCA
>DATNQJ010000354.1:0-12197 GCA_036704085.1 Stenomitos sp. | reverse complement strand
GGACATGAGCCTGGCCCCCAAGAGCAGCAAGTCGCCGGAGATCTGGGAATACCGCGTCGGTCAATCGATCTTCCGCGAGGGTGAGCTTACCTTCGAGCTGTTCATGCTCATGGAAGGCATCGTCGACATCTACGTCGGTGGCGACAAGGTCACGACCCTGAACGCCGAGACGGCCGCAGGCGCCTACCTGGGCGAGGTCGGCGCGCTCCTGCGCCTTCCGCGCACTGCGACGGTCAAGGCCGTGACGTCTTGCAAGTTCCTGGTCTTCCCGGATGCCAAGCGGCTGTTCGAGGAAGATCCGGAGTTCGGCATCAAGCTCTCGACCATTCTCGCTCAGCGGCTCGCCCAGAACAACGAGCGCATGGAGATGGCGATGCGCGCCCTGTACCGCGCCAAGGTCAAGGACGCGGTCATCACGGCTGTCAAGGGGGCCTTCCAGGGCAAGGAGTCGACCTACGTCGGCAAGAGGGGCCTGTTCGGCTAAAGCTCTCATCCTGAATCGGGCCGCCGGGACGTTTCCGGCGGCCCGTTTTCTATGGCAGCTTGGCTGACGCCTGCTTGATGGCCGCCAAGGCCCTCGGGACATCGCCAAACTGGCGTTGATAGGCCGCCAACTCCTCGCGTGCCTCGTCCTTCTTGCCGATCTGGAGCAGATACTGGATGTAGAACGCGCGTGCCACATGGCTCTCGGGATCCCGCCGAATAGCCTTGCGCACCAGCTCCAGCCCCTTCCGTGAATCTCCGCCCGCCACCGCCGGGGCTTCGAGGTAATATCGCCCGAGGGCATAGAGGGGCAGCGCCCCCTCCGGGTCGGCTGCGCAGGCCTGCTCGAAAATGCCCCGAATGCCCATGCCGTACCTGAGGGCCGCCACGAGGCCCTCCTTCTTGACTTTCAAGCCCTGGACCGCCCCCAGTGCCACCAGGAGCCTGGCCCACAGGACCTTGTCCGGGTTCTTACCCTCCCAGGCGGCAATCGTCTTGTTGGCCTGGTGCTCGGCCTCTTCGAGGCGTTCAAGCCAGAGGTAGGCGTGTACGAGCATGACCTGAGCCTCGAGGTCCTTGGGATGAGCGGCCGCCGCCCGTTTGATGTAGGCGGCGGCCGCCTTTTCGTCACCGCAGTATACCTTCAGGTCGCCCATCCTGAGGTTGGCCCCCAGGTCGTCGGGGTCCATTTCGAGCACGGAGTTGAGGGTCTGTTCGGCCTCCTTGAAGTGATGCTGTCGCTGCTGGACCACGGCGACGGCGACCGGGTCCTCCCCGGTGGCTACCGCGGCGGAGGCGGTGGAAAGGGCGAGCATAGACGCCAGAAGCCAGTGACGGACCATGCGGGGCTCCTTTCAAAAATCGCTTCGGAAAGGGTCAACATGAGAACATAACACAAGGTTGCCGAGTTGTTCCGGGGGGGCCGGAAGGCCTCGTCGCGGCCAACCTTTCCCGACGGCCCGCGCACCCGAGCCGGTTCGTGACGCCGACCTCACGGTCCTCCCCGGGAACCTTCACGAGGGTTGGCCGTTACCTGGGGTATAGTCTAAGGAAGCGGGCATCAGCCCAGCATCTGCTCATCCGTTAGGAGTCACCTCATGAGCCGCGGCCCAGCGGGCAACATTCTCGTCGTCGACGACAGCAAACTCATTCGCACCATGCTCTGTCGCCAGCTGGAACAGGACGGCCACACGGTCTCCGAGGCCGAGAACGGCAAGGAAGCGCTCGATATCCTTCGCTCCAAGGACTTCGATCTGTTGCTGCTCGACATGGTGATGCCCGAGCTCAACGGCTATGAGACGCTGCTCCAGATCAAGGCGGACCCGGAGCTGCGCCACTTGCCGGTCATCGTGCTCTCGGCGAACGAGGAGCAAGAGAGTGCCGTGCGCTGCATCGAATCAGGGGCCGAGGACTACCTGCCCAAGCCCTTCGATGTCGTGCTGTTGCGGGCGCGGATCGGCGCCTCCCTGGTGAAGAAACGCTTCGTGGACGTCGAGAAGGCCTACCTCGATAAGCTCCGCACCGAGCAGGAGAACTCGGAGCGCCTGCTCTTGAACGTCCTGCCCAAGGCGATCGCCACCCGCCTCAAGGAAGGGCAGCGCACCATCGCGGACAGCTTCCCGGACGTGTCGGTGCTATTCGCGGACCTGGTGGGCTTCTCCCGGCTCTCGGCGGACATGACGCCTGCCGAGCTGGTCCACCTCATGAACGACGTGTTCTCGGCCTTCGACCGCCTGGCGGAGTACCACGGCCTCGAGAAGATCAAGACCATCGGAGACGCCTACATGGTGGCGGGCGGCCTGCCGGTGCCTCGCGAGGGGCATGCCGAGGCGATCGCCCGCATGGGCCTCGCCATGGTCGATACGCTCGCGATCTTCCGGAAGAAGTACGACCGCGACCTCGGCCTGCGCATCGGCATCCACGTGGGGCCGGTGGTGGCCGGGGTCATCGGGACCCACAAGTTCGCCTACGACCTCTGGGGCGACACGGTGAACGTGGCGAGCCGGATGGAGTCGCACGGCGTGGTGGGCAGGGTCCAGGTCAGCGAGGCCACGTTTCACCGCCTCAAGGACACCTTCCGCTTCGAGGATCGCGGGCAGGTCGACGTGAAGGGCATGGGGACGATGTCCACCTACTTGCTCGCGGGCCTCGCCTAGCCTCCGACGTCTCGAACAGAAAGCCCCCGGGTGCTGCGCACCCGGGGGCTTCGGCTAGTGACCTAGCAGGTCCAGCAGAGGTTCGGCTTACGGGCCGCCGTGACCTCGTCGACCTTGCTGATCGGCGTTGTGTGGGGCGCGTCCGTCACGAGCTCGGGCTGCGTCTCGACCTCGTGGGCGATCTGGCGCAGCGTCGCGATGAACCGGTCCAGGGTGGCTTTCGACTCGGTCTCGGTCGGCTCGATCATCATCGCCTCGTGCACGATCAACGGGAAGTAGATCGTGGGCGCGTGGATGCCGAAGTCAAGCAGACGCTTGGCCATCGCCATGGTGTTGGCCCCCAGGGCCTTCTGGCGATCGCCCGACAGCACGAACTCGTGCATGCAGGGCTGGGTGTGCGGGATGTCGAACAGGTCCTTGACGCCCGCCTTGATGTAGTTGGCGTTCAGGACCGCGTCCCGGCTCGCCTGGGTCAGCCCGTCGCGGCCCATGGTGAGCATGTACGTGTACGCCCGGACGAGCACGCCGAAGTTCCCGAAGAACGCCCGCACCCGCCCGATGGACTGGGGCCGGTCGAAGCTCAGGAAGTACTGGCCATCGGCAAACTCGACGGTCGGCGTCGGCAGGAACGGCACGAGGCGCTTGGCGACGGCCACCGGACCCGCGCCGGGACCACCGCCGCCGTGGGGCGTCGACATGGTCTTGTGGAGGTTCATGTGCATGACGTCGAAGCCCATGTCACCAGGGCGCACCGCGCCCATGATGGCGTTGAGGTTCGCGCCGTCGTAGTACAGGAGCGCGCCCTGCGCGTGGACCACTTCCGCAATCTCCATGATCTCTTCCTCGAAGAGGCCGAGGGTGTTGGGATTGGTCATCATGAGGCAGGCCACGTCCGGGCCGAGGTGGGCCTTGAGGTCGTTCACGTCGACCAGCCCGCGCTCGTTCGAGGCGATCGAGACCACCTCGTACCCGGCCAAAGCCGCGGTCGCCGGGTTGGTGCCGTGCGCCGAGTCCGGCACCAGCACCTTGGTGCGCTGCTCGCCCTTGGCCTCGTGGTAGGCCCGGATCATCATGATGCCCGTGAACTCGCCGTGCGCGCCGGCGGCTGGCTGGAGGGTGACCCGCTCCATGCCCGTCAGGCTCGCGAGCATCTTCTCGAGGTCGTGCATCAGCTTGAGAGCGCCCTGGGTCGTCTCCACCGGCTGATAGGGGTGCAGGCCCGAGAAGCCGTCCATGCGGGCGGTCAGCTCGTTGACCTTGGGGTTGTACTTCATCGTGCACGAGCCCAGGGGGTAGAAGTTCGTGTCGATGGCGAAGTTGAGCTGACTGAGGCGGTTGAAGTGCCGCATTACGTCGAGCTCGGTGACCTCCGGCAAGGCAGGCGCCTCCTGGCGGATCATGCCGGCGGGCAAGAACTCGGAGAGCGGCTTTTCGGCCACGCCAGAGGTGGGTAGTTTGGCCTCCCGGTGGCCCGGGGTGCTTTTCTCGAAGATGAGAGCTTCCATGGACATCTCCTAGCGCGCGCCGACGGCCTTCTCGGCCGTGAGGGACTTGAGGGTCGAGACGTAGTACTCGATCTCGGCGGGCGAGTTGAGCTCGGTGACCGCCACGAGCATGCAGTCCTTGTACTCGGGGTACCAGGTCTCGAGCTTGACGCCGCCGAGGATGCCCGCGGCCCGCAGCTTCTCGAGCAGGGTGTCGACTGGCATGGGGCACTTCACGACGAACTCGTTGAAGAACGCCCCGTCGACGGGCAGCGAGAAGCCGGGCAAGGCGGCGATCGCCGATGCCAGGGCATGCGCCCGCTGCAGGGAGACGTTGCCCAGCTCGTACAGGCCGTCCTTGCCCATCAGCTCCATGTAGACCGTCGCCGCCAGGGCGTTGAGGGCCTGGTTGGAGCAGATGTTGGAGGTCGCCTTCTCGCGGCGGATGTGCTGCTCGCGCGTCTGCAGCGTGAGGGTGAAGCAGCGCTGACCACTGCTGTCGGTCGTCGCGCCGACGATGCGGCCCGGCAGCTGACGGGAGTACTTGTCCTTGGTGGCCATGTAGCCGACGTAGGGACCGCCGTAGCTCACGGGGTTGCCGAAGGGCTGGGCCTCGCCGATGACGATGTCGGCCCCGTAGGCGCCAGGCGCCTCGAGGACGCCGAGGGTCGTCGGGTCCGCCACCACCACGAGCAGGCCGCCCACGGCATGGACCGCCTCGGCCAGGGCGCGGCCGTCCTCGACGGTGCCGAAGAAGCTCGGGACCTGGATGATCAAGCAAGCCACGTCGCCGGTCAACAGCTCCTGGAGCTTGCCCATCTCGACCCGTCCGCCCGAGAGGGGCACCTCCACCACCTCGGCGCCGGGACCGGCGGCGTAGGTGTGGAGGACCTCGCGGTACTCGGGATGGACGTTGGCCGCGATGAGCACGCGACGGCGCCGGGTGAGGCGCATGGCCATGAAGGCCGCCTCGGGCGTCGCCGTCGAGGCGTCGTACATGGAGGCGTTGGCGAGGTCCATGCCCGTCAGCTGGCTGATCATGGTCTGGAACTCGTAGATGACCTGCAGGGTGCCCTGGCTGACCTCGGGCTGGTACGGGGTGTAAGCCGTCAGGAACTCCGAGCGGTGCAGGATCCAGTCGACCGCCGACGGCAGGAAGCGGCGCTGCGCGCCCGCCCCGAGGAACGAGGCGAACTCGTTGGTCGAGCGGTTCTGGTTGGCCAGTTCCTTGAGGTGCTGGGTCACCTCGAACTCGCTCTTGGCGGTCGGAATCTCGAGCGAGAAATCTCGCAGGCGCTGAGGGACGGCGGCATACAGCTCATCGATCGACGCCACGCCAATGGCCTTGAGCATCTCTGCCCGTTCGGCCTCGGTATGCGGCAGGTAGCTGAAGTTCATGGCTTACGCTCCAACCAGCGCTTCGTACTGCTCCGGAGTGAGGATCTCGTTGATCTCGGCCTGGTTGCTCGGCTTGACCTTGATGATCCAGCCGTTGCCGTAGGAATCCTCGTTGATGGCCGCCGGATCGTCGTTGAGGCCTTCGTTGACGGCCACCACGGTGCCGGAGATGGGGCTGTACAGGTCCGAGACAGCCTTGACCGACTCGATGACGCCGAAGCTCTCGCCCTTCTCGAGGGACCGACCGACCTCGGGCAGCTCCACGAAGACCACGTCGCCGAGCTGCTCGGCGGCATACTTGGTAATCCCGATGGTCGCCTCGTCGCCCGCGACGCGGACGTACTCATGCGACTTGGTGAACTTGAGATCCTGGGGGACCATGATGCGGGGTTCCTCCTCAAACGGGGCCACGATGCCCCGGACAACGAGTGGGCTGATGTTCCTTGATACGATGGGTGGGCGGCCGCCATGGCGCTGCCATGGCGGCCCGCGAAACGGTCGCTACGCCTTGGGGCGGCGGTAGAAGGCCGGGCGGCCCACCTTGGCAGGGAAGCGCTTGCCGCGGATCTCGACCTCGAGGATCGTGTCCGGCTGGGCGCAGGCGGTCTCCACGAAGGCGGTGGCGACGGGGACGCCGAGCGTCGGCGAGGGGGCGCCGCTCTTGACGGTGCCGACCTGGCGATCGCCCGAGAACACCGGATAGCCCTCGCGAGCGATCTGCTTGCCCTGCATGGTGAGGCCGACGAGCTTCTTCTGGGTGCCCTCGGCCTTCTGGCGGTCGAGGACGTCCTTGCCCAGGTAGTCCGTCTGGCTCTTCACGGTCCATGCGAGCGAGCTCTCGATCGGGGTGGTCTCGTCGTTCAGCTCGTGGCCGTACAGGGGCAGGCCCGCCTCGAGGCGCAGGGTGTCGCGGGCGCCGAGGCCGCAGGGGCGGACGCCGTAGCTCTTGCCGGCCTCCAGGAGGCCGTACCAGAGCTGCTCGGCGGCGTAGTTCGGCAGGTAGATCTCGAAGCCGTCCTCACCGGTGTAGCCGGTGCGGCTCACGGCCACGTCCACGCCGCAGACCTTGCCGAGGGCCGCGCCGAAGAAGGGGAGCTCGGCGATGCCCGGGGTGGCGACCTCGCGGATGAGGGCCTCGGCCTTCGGGCCCTGCACGGCGATCATCGCGGTCTCGTCCGAGTAGTTCTCGAGCGTGGCGTCGGCGGGCTTGTGCTCGCTGAGCCAGGCCCAGTCCTTGTCGATGTTCGAGGCGTTGACGACCACCAGGTAGCGGTCCGCGAAGCGGCAGATGATGGTGTCGTCCACCACGCCGCCGTTGGGCCGGGTGAACTGGGTGTAGACGCACTTGCCCACCGGCAGGTTCACGACGTCGCCCGGCACCATCCGGGAGAGGAAGCGAGTGGCGCCTTCACCGGAGACGTAGAACTCGCCCATGTGCGAGACGTCGAACAAGCCGACGTTCTGGCGCACGGCCTGGTGCTCTTCGATGATGCCACTGTATTGGACGGGCATGTCCCAGCCGCCGAACGGCACCATGCGGGCGCCCAGGGCGATGTGTGCAGCGTGGAGCGGGGTCTTCTTGAGGGTCTCGGCAGACGTTGGCGATGCCATCAGGTACCTGGCTTTCTGGTACTCCCGGCGCTCATCCGGGTTCTTGCGACGATGCGGGGCGCGCCCCGACCGAGATCGAGACGCAAAAGTCGCTTCATTATACCGAAGGGGCCTGGGAATGGCGACCGTATAAGTCCCTCAGCTCAGCCCCCGGCCCCTTCAGGAGCGTGCGGCGGCGCCCCGAGCAGGCGGCCCATGGGTCGCCTGCTCGGGGCGCAAGGATGGCTAGGGGCGCACGATCGGGCGATAGCTCGACGGATAGCGAACCGTACCGGCGATCGCCGGCGTCACCCCACCGGCTGCTATGATCCGGCGGTAGGTGTCGGCCGCGGGCGTCGGCACCCGGCGCAAATCCCCCGTGCGGCACTCGACGCTGTAGAGGCCGAAGCGCGGGCGGTAGGATCCCCACTCGTAGTTGTCCGTGATCGACCAGTGGATGTAGCCCAGCACCGGCACGCCGTCCTTGATGGCTCGCTGAAGCTGCTCCACGTGTGCCGTCAGGTAGGCCTCGCGGGTCCAGCCGTCCTGGCGCTCCTTGAGGTCCTCGGTCGCCATGCCGTTCTCGGCCACCAGCACCGGCAGGCCCGTCCACTGGTGGTAGTGCTTGAGCGCGTTGTAGAACCCTTCGGGGTACACGGGCCAGTCCCAGCATCCCGGGAGCTGGAAGGGCAGGCGCACCTTGAGGCGCGTGTAGTAGTCGATGGCGATGTAATCGAGCTTGGGCAGGCCTTCGTCCGTCCCCAGCACCTGCCGCAGGAAGTCGTCCTGATCGTCCTGAGGCCCCGCCGTCAGGGTCCAGGAGGCCGAGTAGTTGTTGAACGAGACATGGGCCACCGGGTCGTTCGCATGGATGGTCCGGTAGGCCTTCACATGGGCGGCGACCAGGTTCTTGGTCACCAGAGCGGCTCCCTTGAGGTCGTTGACCTTGCCGGGAGGCAGGTTGCCGCTCAGATAGCCGCCGGCAATGAAGACCGTCGGCTCGTTGAAGGTCAGATACCAGTCCGTCAGGTCCCCGTATTCCTTCACCACCCGCTCGACGAAGCGATTGAAGTAGGTGACGGCCTGCGGGCTCTGCCAGCCGCCGTACTTGTCGAGCCACGCCGGGTAGACGAAGTGCATGAGCGTGACCACGGGCGTCAGCCCCCGGGCACGCATCGCAACCAACATCTCCCGGTAGTGGCGCAGGGCCTCCGGATCGAAGCGCCCCTCTTCCGGCTCGATCCGCGACCACTCGATGCTCGTGCGGAAGGCGTTGCAGCCGAGGCCCTTGGTCAGATCCAGGTCCTCGGTATAGCGGCGATAGCCGTCCGCGGCCAGACCACGCCGCTCCTCGGACTTGCCCGCCGCATCCCAGGCGGCCCACTGGCTGGTGGTCTCGCCGCCTTCCCATTGGAAGCCGGCCGTCGAGACGCCCCACAAGAAGGGCCCCTCGGGCGAGCCGGAGGCATGGCGCTGGCTTGTGACGGACTGCAGCGGCCCCGCCACAGGCGTCGGCGTGGCAAGACCACAGCCGAACAGGGCGAGCACGGCCCCGGCGGCCATGAGGCGGACCATCCAGCGATTGCGCATCCCGACCCTCCTTGGGAACTCTTTCCGTAAACCTTAACTGACCTTAACTTAAATTTAAAGCATAACCGAAGCGTCGATGTCGGGCAAGCCCCCGGCCGCGTGAAGCGACCAAGCGTGGGGTTGGCCGACTCGCTTGTGCGTTCGGACCGATGTCGGGGTCCTGCTTCATCCCTAGACTGAGAGGTAGTCGCCACTGCGATCCAAGGGGGACAGGGCCGTGAGCCGAGCGCGAACGAAACGACAGCCCCGGCTTGGTTGGCCGATTGCCTTCCTGGCGCTCTGGACCGGCGCCTGTACGTCGAGGGGCTACAGCTTGCCAGATCCGGTGCCCATCGCACCGCAGCAGCTCACCGTGCCCATCGGCCTCAAGGCCGGGGTCAAGGCCTCCGATGGGCAGCTCATCGTGGGCCTGCGGCCCGATCACTCCCTCTCGGAGCTGCCGACGTTCAACGGCAAGCCCGTCACGCTATTAGGAGAGCTCGACTTTTCGATCAAGCTCCAGATGCTGCGCCTCCCGGAGGGCGTCGCGGTGGACGACGCGATCGCCGCGCTCCAGGACCACCCTGCCGTCAGCCTGATCGCCCCCAATCGCAACCTGACGCATGCGCCCGCCCCGTCCGCCGTGTCCTACTCGTGGCGCGGCACGACGAACCCCAACGACCCCTACTTCCCCTCCGAGTGGGCCTTCAGCGACAGCGTCACCAACGCCCGGGCGCTCTGGCAGCGCAGCATCAACGCCGGCAGCGTCATGGTGGCCGTCATCGACACGGGCGTCGACTACACCCACCCGGAGCTGCGCGGTCGCGTGCTCGCCGGCTACAACTTCAAGGACGGGACCAGCGAGATCATGGACCAGGACGGCCACGGCACCCACGTCGCCGGCCTGATCGCCGCGGCGGGCAACAACGGCCAGGGCATCGCGGGCGTCTCGTGGACCGCCAAGATCCTGGCCATCAAGGTCATGGATTCGGTGTCCGGCACGGACTACGGGGCGATCGCCGGCATCAAGTACGCGGTCGACGCCGGCGCCAAGGTACTCAACCTGAGCTTCAGCAGCGACAACACCCAGCGCAATCCCCTGTTCGACCTGGCCGTGCAGTACGCGCTGGATCACGGCGCCCTGGTCGTGGCCGCCGCCGGCAACAAGGGCGGCCCCGTGAGCGCGCCCGGCAACAGTCCCGGTGCGCTCACGGTCTCGGCCACCAGCGACAAGGGCATGGAGAAGCTGGCCTCCTTCTCCAACTTCGGGCCCGAGGTGTACCTCGCCGCGCCGGGGGACAACATCCTCTCGACGGTGCCGGGCGGCGGCTACAAGGCCATGAGTGGAACGAGCATGGCCACGCCCATCGTCTCCGGAGCCGCGGCCGTCCTCTTTGCCGAGCATCCCGACTGGACCGTCGATCAGGTCAAGTCGGCCCTGGCCAAGGCCGTCGACCCGCTGGGCACCACGGGTCGGACCAATCAATACGGCTACGGGCGGATCGACCTCGGCAAGCTACCCTGAGAGGGCCCAGTCCTGCTCCCTGGGCCCTCTTGGGGCGTAATAATCCCTTAAAACCGAGCAGATAGGCGGTTAATCTCCCGTTGATACCCTCGCCAACAGGATCATGGTCTGTGAGGGGGTTGAGATGCGGAGAGTTCGCCGGCATGCGGGATGGTCGCTCGGGCTGATGATGGCCCTGAGCTTGGTGGGTTGTCAGGCGTCACCGCCGACCACCCCCGACACCGGCGGGACGACTCCGACGTCGAGCACCCCGGCTCCGGCCTCGACGTCCACGCCGTCACCCCAGCCCACCCCGACCCCATCGACTCAAGTCCAGGCGCCGGCCGCCTACCGGGTCTACACGGTGGCGGGCAACGGCGTGAAGGGCGACTCCGACGTGAACGTCGCCGCCACGAGCACGACGCTCTACTCGCCCGCCGGCGTGGCCCAGGGCCCTGACGGCAGCCTCTACATCGCCGACTACAAGGCGCACCGGATCCGCAAGGTGGACGGTGCGGGCATGATCACCAACATCGCGGGCAAGACGGCCTTCCCGGGCGAAGACGGCGATGAGGGCCCGGCCGTGGACGCTTCGCTCTCCAAGCCTTACTGCCTCGTCTTCGACAAGCAGGGCAATCTATACTTCTCGGAGTACGGTCCGGGCCTCGGCTTCAGCTACCCCGGCAAGGTCCGCTGGATCGACTCCAACGGCATCCTGCACCGGCTCTCGGGCGGTGGATCGCTGGACGTGGTCGACGGCGTACCCGCCAAGGATGCCAACATCCAGAGCCCCGAGGGCCTCGCCTTCGACAAGAACGGACGGCTCTACGTCGCGGAGTACGAGGGTCACCGGGTGCTGAGGCTCGAGAGCGACAACACCTTCACCATCGTGGCGGGCGACGGCACGGCGGGCAACGACGGCGACGGCGGCCCTGCCAAGAGCGCGCACCTGACCAACCCCAACTGGCTGACGTTCGACAAGGACGGCAACCTGTACATCGTCGACTCGGGCGCCCACGTCATCCGCAAGGTCACGCCCGGCGGAACCATCTCGACCTTCGCCGGCACCGGCGTGCCGACCAACGACCCGCTCGTGGCGGGTTACCAGGCCGGCAGCGCCACGCACCCCCTGGGTGACGGCGGCCAGGCCACAGCTGCGACCTTCCACACGCCTTCCACGGCATGCTTCGACGCCCAGGGCGACATGCTGATCACGGACGGCGAGAACTACCTGGTGCGCCGGATCAACCCGCAGGGCATCATCACGAGCATCGCGGGCACCGGTCAGGCCCCCGACAGCTCGACCACGGCGGACGGCAGCGAGGGCCGGATGGTCCCGCTCGGCATGCCGGACGGCCTGTTCATCAACTCCCAGGGGCAGGTCTACCTGTCAGAATACTCGGCCTATCGCGTGAGGCTGCTGTCCGAGTAAGCATCCCGATTCACGCCACCCTTCCAATCTGAGAACAGCCTGCGGGGCCCCGTTGACCGGGACCCCGCTCTTTTTGACGCAAGCTTGTCAGTTCGTTCACCATAACTTAAACACGACTCCGTGACATCTCTGCTGCTGGAGGTCCTGCATGTCCTCGACCGCTCGTGGTTCCTTCTTCCTGGCGCTGGCCGGGGCAGCCCTCATGCTCTCCGGATGCGGCCTCGGGAGTCCCCAGGCCCTCTCGGTGCGGGATGACGGACCGCTCATGGCACGCTACCGGAGCCTGTCCGGCGAGTCGATCGAGACCCAGACCGAGCGGTTGCAGGTGTTGAAGCAGCTTTCGGAGAGCGGGTCCGCCGAGAGCGAGGGCTTTGTCCTGGAGGCCCTCGGGGAGAAAGCTGCTGCGACAGATCCCGTGCCGACCTCGCCCCAACAGCTGGCCATCTGGAGCGAGTTCCTCCCCTTCGACAAAGTTGCCGCGCAACTGCCCGCCCTCAAGGCACGGGGCCTGGTGGTGCACGTGGCCCTCACGCCCGACAAGGCGCAAGATCCACAGTTCATCGCCCTCTTGGAGGAGGGGA
>DATNQJ010000353.1:0-15387 GCA_036704085.1 Stenomitos sp. | reverse complement strand
TTAGGTCATCGCCTCTAAAGCTCAGCGCCCCCGGCTTCGGCCGGGGGCGCTCTGCATTCTGACGAGGATCCTGAGGCGCTAGGGTCGGGTGCGGGGCGCTTCGAGCCGGTCGAGCTTGCGGTTGTAAGCCAGTGCCGCGTCCTCGGCCTCTTGCTGGCTGAAGAGGGGCTGGGAGTGGCGGATGAAGGCCCAGAGGCCCACCCCGGCCGCCGCCGCGGCGTCGGCCAGCGTCCCGATCAGGTAGGTGCGGGTGAAGACCCCGTCCGGGTTGCGCTGGTTGTTGACGAGGAACAGCGTGCCGAGCACCGGAGCGAGGACCGTGAGGCCCACGGCGCTCCAGGTCAGGGTCGTGCGGGCGGTGCGTTCGCGTCGGACGCCTTCCGTGAAGGCGGGAGCGGCGTCGAGCTGCTCGATGGCCTCGAGGAAGCGATCGCTCGCGATGGGGCGATCCCCCTGGCTGAGCTCGTAACGGCCGCCGTCGGCGGGGGTGACGTTCATGTACTCGATGAGGCGATCCGACGCGGCAAAGGCCTTGCTCGTCGGGAAGACGGCAAGGCCTGCGGTGAGCGCCAGGGCCACGATCGGATGCGAGCTGGCCTTGGGTGGCATCAGGACTCCTGGAGCTTGCGGCGGCGGCTCTGCAGGTAGGCGCGGCCGTTGCGGACGGTCTGGAGGGTACGGTTGACTTCGCTCTCGAGCTGCGCGAGGACCTGGTCCGCGTAGCGCTCGGCGGCGACCCGCATCTCCTGGGCTTCGCGCTGGGCCGACGAGAGGATCTGGTGGGCCTGCTGCTTGGCCTGCTGAACCTCCCAGGGGGCCAGCGGTGCCGGCGCGGGATTGAGCTGACGCGTCGAGATTTCGGGCGAGAGCTCCCGCACGGAAGGCTCGACGGCAACCTCACGAACCGTGGGCTCCGGGGCCGCGACGGTCTCGCGTACGGCAGGTTCTGCCTGCGGTACCTTTCGCTCGATCAAGGCGGGCTCGGGGCTCGCAAGCTCCGGCATGCGGACGGGCTCGGGGCGCGGCGCCTCGACGATGGGGGCCGGCTCGGACATGCGGGTCAAGGACGTCTCGCGCATGTCGGGCGGAGGGAAGGACGGAGCGGGGGCGGGCTGCTCGGACTCGGCGCCGCGCTCGGAGAGCAGGCTTGCGATCCGGCTGGCCGGCGATAGGGCCAGCTTGGCGGGCGGATGGGGGCTGCGACCGGCATCCTGCTGGTACTGCAGGACCAGTTCGCTGCCGTTGAGACCCAGGAGCTTGGCGTACTGGCGGATGTAGCCATGGATGTAAACCGGAGCCGGCAGCTTCTCGATATCCCCTTCTTCGAGGGCGACCAGGTAGGGAAGCTTGATATAGGTACGCTGCGCGACTTCCTCGAGGGTGATCCCCTTGGCTTCGCGCGTCTGGCGCAGGATATGGCTGACTGAGGACATCGGAGTGCTGGTTCCTCCTGGATCGTGCTGCAGCAAGTGCAAGCGGTGCCTATCGTTGCGATGATTCTAGCAGGGTGCCGATCCCGTTCCAAGCCCTGGACGGTCTCCACGGTGACGCACGTCACATATCAACATGGAGAGATCACTGGCATGGAGCGAGTTTTGCCTGTTTGTTAAAAATCATTTCGCGCAAGGGCGCCGCCGTTTGCCCGGAGGTCGGCTTGGTACAATAAACGAGGCCCCATGACGAGAGATTGCTGATGCTACAACGCTTGCGCATTGATAACTTCATCCTTATTGAGTCGCTTGACCTCGCTTTCCACGCGGGCCTCTGCGTGTTGACGGGCGAGACGGGCGCCGGCAAGTCGATCATCATCGATGCCGTCGGCGCCATCCTCGGCGGCAAGGCGGGTCCGGACACCATCCGCTCGGGCGCCGAGCGCGCCCGCCTGGAAGGCACCTTCCGCCTGGACCCCATGCCTCCGGCGGTGAAAGCCTGGCTCGCCGACCAGGGCATCGAGCCCGCCATCGAGGGGGAGCTCACCCTGTCGCGCGAGATCACGCCCAAGGGCAGCCGCTGCCGGGTCGAGGGCGTGCCGGTCAACCAGGCCTCCCTGCGCGCCCTGGCCGATGCGCTCGTCGACATCCTCGGCCAGCATGAGCACACGCTGTTGACCCGTCCGCGCGAGCACCTGGGATTGCTCGATCGCTTCGGCGGCCCCGAGGTCGAGGCCCTGCGCGCTCAGGTTTCCCGCTCCCATGGCAGGCTCGCGAGCCTCGGTGCCGAGATCCGGGACCTCCAGGCCGCCTCGGCCGAGCGGGAGCGCCAGCGCGATTTCTGGCAGTACCAGCTGGCTGAGATCGACGAGGCGCACCTGGACTCGGAGACCGAGGAGGCCGACCTCAAGGCCGAGCGGACGATCCTCGCCAATGCCGAAGACCTCAAGCGCTCGCTGGAGACCGTCCACGTGCGCCTCAGCGAGGGCGAAGAGGTCCCCAGCCTGATAGATGGCCTGGGGGACGTGATCGCCTCGGTGCGGGATGCCGCAGACGTGGATCCGGAGCTTACGGCGATCGCCTCCTCCCTCGACGAGGCCCTCGGCCTCATCGAGGACGCGAGCCGCGAGATCCGGCGCCGATCCGAGCGCCTGGAGGCCGACCCGGAGCGGCTGCACGAGGTCGAGACCCGCCTGGACCTGTTGCGCGACATGCTGCGCAAGTATGGCCCGACCATGTCCGACCTCTGGGCCTACCGGGAGCGCATCCGCAAGGACCTGAAGCTCGCGGACACCGCGGGCGATCGCCTCGTCCAGCTCGAGGCCGAGCGGGAGAAGATCGCCAAGGATCTCGCCCAGACGGCCACGCGCCTGAGTGCTTCCCGCCGGGAGGCCTCGGGCCGCCTGGAGGCCGAGATCGGCCGCGAGCTCTCGGACCTTGGGATGAAGGACGCGCGCTTCGCGGTCGCCTTCCGGGAGCACGCCGAGATCACGGCCGAGGGGGCCGAGGGGGCCGAGTTCATGCTGGCGCCCAACCCCGGCGAGCCGCCGCGTCCCTTGGCCAAGACCGCCTCGGGCGGCGAGCTCGCGCGCCTCATGCTGGCCCTCAAGACGGTGCTGGTGCGCGCGGACGCGGTGGGGACCCTCATCTTCGACGAGGTGGACACGGGCATCTCGGGCCGCGCGGCCCAGGTGGTCGCCCAGAAGATCGCCTCCTTGGGGCGGCGCTACCAGATCCTGCTCATCACCCACATGCCCGCGATTGCCGCGATCGCCGATCGCCACTGGCACATCGAGAAGCGCTCGGTCGAGGGCCGCACCCGCCTGTCGGTGGACCTCCTGGACACCGAGGGTCAGGTCCGCGAGCTCGCCCACCTCGCCTCCGGGGACAGCACGTCCGGAGCGGCGGTGGATCACGCCCGTGAGCTGCTCGCCAAGGCGTCCGGCTACAAGCAGGAGGCCGTGATTTGAACCGCATCCGCCTCAAGCAGGGCGATCGCGAGCTCGAGATCGAGGGCGAGGCCGGCTTCATCGAGGCCCACCTCGAGAAGCTGATGGGGGTGGCCTTCGGAGGCCCCCTCCCCGAGCCCACGGCGTCGCGCGAGGAGATCCGCCGGGTGCCCGCGTCCTTTGCGGTCAAGAAGAACCTCTCTCTTGCGGACTTCCTCGAGCTCAAGGAGCCCCAGAACCTGGTCGATCGCCTCTTGGTGCTCGCCTACTACATGGAGAAGTACGAGGCGAAGGTCGCCTACACCCTCGCCGAGCTCACCGAGCACTGGGAGTCCCAGTGGCCGGAGCTGCCGCTCGCGGAGGAGACCTGGCAAGCAGCCCTTGAGCGGGGCTACCTGCAGTGGCAGGAAGACGGACGTTTGACCCTCAGCTTTGTCGGACATCACTACGTCCGAGATGGGCTTGCTTGACGGCTTCCGCCGACCACGATTGTCCCCTAAGTCCTAACCGCCCGCCCGCCCGCCCCCTTACAGTCGAAACACCTTCAGACGTGTGTTTCCGGTAAGGAGGTTCCCGTGCGTCGAACCCGTGCCGCCAGTACGCTCGTCCTGGCTCTCGCCCTGATCGGCTGCCAGGAGACGGCCCCGTCGGGGCCCCACCAGAACCGGCTCGAGCCCGATACCTCGGCCTCCGGGAAACCCAAGTTCATGGCCTCGCCCACCCCGGCACCCTCCGGGCCCCCGGGCGTTCCGAGCGACTGGCCCACCCGGGTGGGCACCGCCGGCACCTTCTCGGAGGACTTCGAGGGAGCCGCCGCCAATCTTGCGGACTGGAAGGACCCCAAGGCGGACGACGGCCACACCCAGAGCTGGCTGTACTCGGGCACCTGGAACATCGTGCCGGCGGTGGTGGGACGGGCTCCGGGCACCCTCGCCCCGCGCTCGACCGGCACCCGGGCCCTCGAGCACAACGACATGCGTCCCCAGCCGGCCCTGAGCTTCCGGCGCTATGCGGGCACGGCGTTCGGCACCCCCGACGGCGAGCTGCCCAACCGCTACAGCGTCCAGCTGCAGGTGACGCCCCTCAACTCGCGCGACGACTTCTTCCCGCCCATCGGCGACCAGGGCACTCCGGTCTATTACCTGGATCCCCAGCACTACGTGGAGGTCCTCATCAAGCCCGACAAGTTCGAGGTCTGGGAGTGCAACGGCGGCGAGCCCACGAAGTGGAGGGGCTGGAAGCCCTTGTTCCAGGAAGACGCGACCCACTCGGCGCGGGTGACCTATAGCCTGGGGGCCGAGGTCGATGCGACGACGGGGACCATCCGGGTCTACAAGAACGGGGCCTTCCGCCGAGAGGTCAAGAGCGACATCGTGAAGCCCTACACCCACTACTTCGCCCTCAGGGCCGGCAGCAACCAGGTGCAGTTCGACAACATCGTCATCAACGGCTACTAGCGGTCAGGGCGTGGCCTCTGCGGGGGGCTGGGTGGCGGGGGTCAGGAGGGGCAGCGCGAACCAGAAGCGCGATCCTCTCCCCGGCCGGCTCGTGACCCCGATCTGGCCTCCGTGGGCCTCGATCAGGGACTTGGCGATCGCAAGCCCCAGGCCCGCTCCGCCCTGGGACCGGGTCGTGCTCGGATCGACCTGGAAGAACTTCTGGAAGATGCGCGGCAGGTCCTCGGCGGCGATGCCGATCCCGGTGTCCGTCACCTCGACCCGGATCTCGTCGGCGCTCCGTTGGATCGTGACCCCCACCCGGCCTCCGGGTGGGGTGAACTTGATCGCATTGCCGATGAGGTTGAGCAGGACCTGTTCGATGCGCTTGGTATCCATCCGGAGGGTCACCGGCCCCGGGATCTCCGGGGCCTCGAGCTTCAGGTCGCCGCGAACGGCCTGCGGGCGCAGGCTCGTGGTGACGGCGTTCAGCAGCTGCGCCAGGTCCCCGTCCTGGAAGAGGAGCTTGAAGGTGCCCGCTTCGAGCCGGGCGAAGTCGAGCAGGTCGTCGACCAGGTGCTCGAGGCGCCGGGCTCCGCGCTGGATCTCCAGGATGTGGGAGAGCTGAGCCGGGTTCAAGGGGCCGCCGATGCCGTCCTCCAGGAACTCGCTGTAGCCGACGATGGAGGTCAGCGGGGTGCGCAGCTCGTGGGAGACCGCGTTGAGGAAGTCGTTCTTGATGCGTTCGGTCTCGCGCATCTTCTCCATGGATTGCCGCAGGAGGGCGTTGGTCTCCTCGAGCTCCTGCATGTTCTCCCGCAACTGCCGGTACAGCGAATCGACGCTGACCTCGGCGGCCACCTGGGCGACGATCGCCTGGATCCGGGCGGTCCCCAGCTCGGTGATCTCGGGGGTGTCGGAGAAGTAGAGGGCGATCGTCCCGAGCCGCGTCCCGCCGAGCGTCACCGGAGTGGTGTAGAGGAAGCGCACCTGCAGGTGCTGGAAGCCCTCCAGGTAGAACTGCCAGGTCACCTCGGTGAGCGGGCTCTCCACCTGGATCACGCTGCCCAGCTTGTAGGAGAGGTAGACCGGAGCTCGGTCCTTGGCTTCCGGTAGCTGGGCCGACTGGTTGCCGTAACCGACGTAGTCCTCCGAGAGGCGACACGAGGCCTGGATCTGGAGGGCGTCCAGCGACGGGTCCCAGAGCCAGATCGCCGAGCCGGTCGCGCCGGAGACGTCGACCAGTTCGAGCGCGTACCGCGCGAGCCTCTGCTCCAGGTGCATGGTTCCCGACTCCGTCCAAAGCCCCGGCCAGCATCCGCGTGGGGGCCGTTGATTTACGCCGCCTATGACCAGCTTAATCGAATCCTAATGCGGATTCAATCCATATCGATCGCCTTATAAGTGCCATTATAACAGGCTATGGGAAAGGAAAATATTACGAAGATGTGTAATTGAGCCAAAAGGAGGCGACTGATGCACGAACGAGCTATCTCTCCACTCGAACACCAGCCCTCGCCCTTCCCTTCCCTCACCAAGCGTCCCGCATTCACCCATGCCTCCAGCCTCCAGATCGAGACGCGGGCGCAGCGGACCCAACTGCTCGGCCTCTCCCCCGAGCTGCCTGGCCATAAGTATGCCCAAAAGGAGGTCCTGGAGCTGCTCGGTTACAGGGGGAACCGGACGGCCGAGGCCATCTTCCGGAACGCCGGCGTCAGCGAGCGCTACCTGGTGATGGGCCCGGAGGGCTTCGACCTGACGACCGACGTCCGCTACCAGGACGAGCTCTTCATCCACGGGACGCTCATGCTGGCCGAAGGGGCCGTCAGGGGTGCCCTCAAGGCCGCCGGGGTGGCCCCCGAGCAGCTGGGCGCCCTCGTCATCAGCTCGTCCTCCGGCTTCCAGATGCCGTCCCTGAGCGCCCGGCTGGTGGCCCGCATGAAGCTGCCGACCGACATGGCCAAGTTCGACGTGGCCGGGGCTGGCTGCGTCGGCGCCTTGCCCGGCATGAGCCTGGTGGATGGGTATCTCGCCACCCATCCGGACAAGCTCGCGATGATGGTCTGCCTCGACGTGGGCTCCCAGGTCCTGCGCAAGGCCGACCCGGAGGACAAGGAGGCCATGGTCGCCAACGCCCTCTTCAGCGACGCGGCCGTCGGTATGGTGTTCGGGCGCGGCTTGCCGCTCGCACGGATGCCGGAGCTGGTGGACCTTCATTACGTTCAGGCCTACGACACGCTGGACAGCGCCTTCGTGAGCAAGGATGGCCATGGGGCCTGGCAAGCGCACCTGCACAAGGGCATGCCGGAGCGCGCCGCCGGGATCTTCCTGCCGGGCATCGAGACGTTCCTCGACAAGCACCAGCTGGCCCGGGAGGACGTCCGCTTCTGGGTCTTCCATCCCGGGGGGCGGGCCATCCTGGATCGCCTGCAGTCGGATCTGGGCCTCAGCGACGAGCAGATGGCCCCCAGCCGTCAGACGCTGCGGCAGTACGGAAATGCCAGCGGTCCCACCTGCCTCTTGGCCTTGAACCAGGTGGTCGGCTCGGATGAGCCGCAGCCCGGCGACTGGGGGCTCTTGGGGGCGATCGGTCCTGGACTCACGGTCGGGCTCGCCCTGCTGCGCTGGCCTTCGGCCTAGCTAGGTCCCGGGCGGAAGCTCGGGACGGGGCGGGTGCTTGATCTCATCGAGCGCTTGATGGACGGCCTCTCGATGCGAGAGGTCGTCCTCGATGCGATCGAAGACCTCACCCGCCGAGTCGACGCCGAGGTCGCCCAGGAGGCCCCGGATGTGCTCCTGGGTCTGCATCAGGTTCGCGCGCACCGTCAGGCCCGTCGACCTCACCTTCAGGAGGGCGGCTTCCTGGCCCATCTTGGCGATCAAGAGCTCCAGCTTGCGGATCTGGTCATCGTACTGAGCGAGCTGCTCCTCCATGACCGCGACGAGCTGGGGATCGGGGCCCGTGCGGGCCCTGAGCTGCTCCAGCGTCTTGGCCGTCTCCTTGCGCGCGACCTTCAGCTTCGCGAGCTGGAGCTGGGAGTCGCGCACGGCCTTTTCCACCTCCTGGAGGGTGAAGGCCATGACGTCCGACGGCTGGAGGGTCGTCTTGAAAAAGAGCCCCGCGAGCTTGTGGCTGAGGATGCGCAGGCCGGACAGCACATTCATGACTAGGTCCCCTTCGACTGGTGGATCAGCTCGCCGAGGTTCAACAGGGCCTTGTCGGGCACGATCATGAGGACATGGACCGTTGGGGCCCCATCGGGATCATACCATTGCTTATCAGTTCTTAACATGGAGGCTAGGGCCCAGGCCCTGGGGTCGGCTACTTGCGGCGCAGGAGGCGATCGCTCAGCCGGATGAGCGAGACCAGGCCGTTGGTCATGCCCTGCATCAGCCGGATGAGGCCGCGCACGGGCATGTTCACGAGCCACTCCAGGCGCTCGCCCGCCTTGTCGACGGCCCCGATGGCCTTGTCCACCCCGGCGCCGGTCTTCTGGAGGCCGGTGGTGAGCTGGCTCTTCACCTTCTCGGAGCCCTCGTGCAGCGCCGAGGTTCGGTAAGTGGCTCGGACCTGGTAGAGGCTGCGCTCCAGCTCATGCCAGAAATCCGTCTGGCCGTGCTCCTTGGCCTCTTCCTGGGCCTTGGGCAATGCCAGCTGGAAGGTCTGGTGGATCTGCTCCAGCACGGCCGGATCCGCCCGCCGGATCGAGGTCTGGAGGTACATGTAGTGGCTGCGGGAGGTGGGGCCGTCGCCATAGTGCGCGATGATGCCCGTGATGGCGCCGTCATCGCGCGGCACGAAGTAGAGGAAGACCTCGCTGATCACCCGCGTCAGGCCGTACATGCGATCCGCGGCGTCCATGAGGACGCCCGGGATGAGCTCCCGGAAGACCATCTCGAGGGTCCCATCCACCGGCCGCAAGATGACTCCCTGGTGCTGCACCTCAGTTGGCGGCAGTTGGTTCATGCGCAGGGCGCTGCCGGGCGGCGACTGGTTCAGCTCCTTGCAGAAGCCCGCCTTCCAGACGATCCCCTGGACCTGGAAGCTCATCACGCGCGAGCGCCGGGCCATCTTCTGGATCATGAGGGCGTCGGTGCCGTCCACCTCGCGTACGGCCGCGCCCAAGGAGCCCGAGAGCTGGGCCGTGGACTTGCCCACGCGGTTATAGGCCGCCTGGATATAGGGATCGCCCGGGGCGAGCTGGAGGTCCTCCAGGTCGTTGGGGTTGGCGGGCACCGGCGGCAACGGAGGCGTCACCGGACGCGGCGATTCGGCGTCCGGCTGGCGGCGGCGCGGGTTACGGGGCTGATCGGCCATCGCTTTCCCCTCCCGTGCTTCCCCTTGGGGGGAAGGACTCCTTAGGTGGACTTCGGATTCAGGTGCCGGGTCACCGAGATCAAGCTACCCGCAGCTCCCACTCCCATCCCGATGGCGGCCAGGTAGCCGAGGATCTTGAGGGTGTCGAGGGGGTTGGCCACCAGCGGGATGAAGGGGAAGAGCTCCTGCAGGCGGGTGACGACGAAGGCACGCCACAGGAAGAGCACGATGCCCGTGATGCCCGCTCCGGCGAACCCGAAGAACATGCCCTCCAAGAGGAACGGCCAGTGGATGAAGCCTTCGCTCGCGCCCACCAGCTGCATGATCTCGATCTCGCGCCGGCGGTTCTGGACCGCGAGGCGGATGGTGTTGCCGATGACGGCCAAGGTCGCCATGAAGAGCAGGCCCGTGACGATGAGGCCCAAGAGCTGGCTGAAGCTCGCGATCTGCTGGATCTTGGCCAACAGCTCGCGGCCGAACTTGATGTCCTCGGTGGTCGAGAGGTGGGCGATCTGGTCCGCGACGACGGGCGTCTGGTCGGGGTCCTTCATGCGGACCCGGAGGGTGTTGGGCAACGGGTTGTCGAGCAGGTTCTCGAACTTGAACTCGGACTTCATCTCGGCCTGGAGCGATCGCCAGGCCTCGTCGCGGGTGATGAGGTCGACCGAGTCGACGCCCTCGATGCCGCGGACGTTGGCCGTGGCGACCGTCGGGTCCGCGTCGTCCTTGAGGAAGACCATGATCTCGATCTTGGAGCCGACCGAGTGCGCGAGGCTGTTGAGGTCCTCGCTCAAGAGCCAGAAGCCCCCCAGGATGGAGAGGGAGACGGCCATGGTCACGATGACCACCCAGCTCATGTACATCGAGCGGGTGACGGAGGCGAGGGCCTCCTCGCAGATGAATTCGAACTGGCGCCAGCGGCGCTTAATTGACTCCAACCGAGTAGACTCCCTTCGCCTGGTCGAGGACCAGTCGTCCGTTATCGATGGTCACCACCCGGCGCCGCATGTTGTCGACGACCAGCTTGTTGTGGGTGGAGACGACCACCGTCGTGCCGTGCATGTTGATCTTGGTCAAGAGGCGCATGATTTCCCACGAGGTCTCGGGGTCGAGGTTGCCCGTCGGCTCGTCGGCGAGGAGGAGCGGAGGCGTGTTGACGATGGCGCGCGCGAGACAGACCCGCTGCTGCTGGCCACCGGAGAGCTGGTTCGGGAAGGCGTCCATGTACTCGCGCAGGCCGACGAGGTCCAGGCTGGAGCGCACCCGCTTCTGGAGCTCGGCGCGCGAGGTGCCCAGCACCTTGAGGGCGAAGGCCACGTTCTCGAAGATCGTGCGCTGGGGCAGGAGCTTGTAGTCCTGGAACACCACGCCGATGCGCTGGCGCAGGCTCGAAAGTTGCCGGCTCGGCAGGCGGCCGACGTCGACGCCGCCGATGACGATCTGCCCGGAGGTCGGCGTCTCCGACCGGTAGAGCAGCTTCATGAGCGTCGACTTGCCGGCACCCGAGGGGCCGACCAGGAAGACGAACTCCCCGACGGCCACGTCGAGGTTCACGTTCACCAAGGCCTTGACGCCGTTGGGGTAGATCTTCGAGGCATTACGGATTCGGATCACCGGGGTTCTCCTCTACTTCTGCCACATGACCAGCCACGCGAAGCGCGGTAGCGTCGAGCTCATCCGTTTCCAGCGCCAAGGTTCCTGAATCAACCGGTAGAGCCATTCGAGGTGCAGGCGCTGGAAGCCCACGGGCGCTCGCTTGACTCGGTTGGCCAGGACGTCGAAGCTGCCTCCGACCCCCATGGCGACCGGAACTCCAAGCGCCTTCTGGTGCTTGGCGATCCACTTCTCCTGGCGCGGCACGCCCAGCGCCACGAAGAGCACGTCCGGGCTCGCTGCCCGGATCTGCTCCAGGACGACGGGCTCCTCGTCGGGCGTGAAGAAGCCCGAGCGGGTGCCGGCGATCCGAAGCCCGGGGTAACGCTCCTGCAGCTTGGCGGCTGCGGCATCTGCGATCCCCTCGGCCGCCCCGAACAGAAAGAGGCTCTTCCCCTCCCGGGCGCACCACTGGGCGACGTGCCCCACGAACTCCACGCCTGCGAGCTTGGTGACGGGCTTGCCCTGGCGCTTGATCGCCCAGACGACCCCCGAGCCATCCGGCAACACCAGCCCCGAGTCCTTCAGGATGGTCCCGAACTCGGGGTCCGCCTGTCCCTGCATGGCCATCTCCGCGTTGATGGTGACCACCTGCAGGCACCCGCTTTCCCGGATGGCCGTCGCGACGCGATCGACCGCCTCGGCGACGGTGACCGCATCGACCGGAAACCCTAAGACGTGCGCTCTCAACCCTTATACCCCCGTCTCAGACGGCTCAACCGCCTTGCTTGGCCGGTCCTTGCCAAGCAGACGATCGATGGTCTCGAAATTCTTCCGTGCCTTGGCGCGCCACTCGTCGCCGACCCGCTGCAGCCGCTCTTTGGTCGCCGCGCGCTCCTTCCAGGCGTTGGAGAGCATGCGCTCGAAGGAGTTGGCGTCGTCCAGGGCCTCGATGGAGGGCACGCTCGGGAACCCCCACTGGTTGCACAGGTGGGCGACCTTGGGGTCGTAGACCAGCCCCACCGACGGCACCCCCGACGAGGCCGCCATGATGAGGGCGTGCAGGCGCATGCCGATGACCATGTCCATGCGGCCGATGAGGCCTTCCATCTCCGGGGCGGTCAAGGGCGCCTGGAGCATGGCCACCGGCGCGACATGCCCCTCGGGGCGGTAGCGCAGGCAGTCGTAGAGCTCCTCGGTGATGCGCTCGTCGCCGGGCATCTGGAACGGCAAGAGCACGAGCTGGGCGCCCGCCTCCATGGACAGCTGGGTCAGGGCCGTGTTGAAGACCTTGAACTGACGCTCGAACCACGTGTACCAGGGCCTGACGGCGACGGCGATCTTGGGCAGGTCCGGAGAGAGGCCGATGGACTGGGCGATCGCATCGATCCGCTCGCTGTCGGCGGGCTTCAGGCAAAGCACGGGATCGGCCGCGAGCACCACCCGGTCGGCGGAAACTCCGAGCGAGCGCACCAGGTCGTAGGAGGCCTGGTCGCGCACGGTGAGCGCCTGGGCGCGGCCGAAGGCGGCGCGGACCATCAGGCGGCTCGAGCGGTTCTTGAGGGGGCCGACGCCCTGGCCGAAGACCATGGTGGGGACCCGGCGCCACTGGGCGAGCTTCATGAGGCCCGCGTAGTAGGGCACCGACAGGCTGCCGGTCACGTCCTGCATGAGGCCGCCGCCGCCCGAGAGGAACAGGCTCGCCCCACCGAGCGCCTGCCAGATGGCGCCCATGTCCGTGCGACCGATGGCGCGCACTCCGAACTCGGCCTCGGTCGAGGCAGGGTCGGCCGAAAGCACGACCAGCTCGTAGCGATCCTTGAGCTGCTGCACCAAGGTGGCGAGGATCGCCTCGTCGCCGAGGTTGCCGAAGCCGTAGTAGCCTGAAATGACGATCCGGTGCAAGCGCTCTCCCTAGCTCTGCAACTGCTTCTGCAGGGCCGCGTCGATATCCTCGTCCTGGCAATGACCAAGCGCCCGAAGGGCCTCGCCCAGCCGCTCGCCCGTCTCCTTTTGGCGAGACAGGCCTGCGGCCAACTGCTGCTCGGTCAACACCCCGGACACCAGGAGGATCTGGCCCAGCTTGGCCTCCTGGTACTGCACGGCCATCAGGGCTTCGAGCTTTTCGGGGGTCACGTAGCCTTCGCGGATCAAGACCTCGGGCAGGCTCGTGTCCCCTTCGGCGCGCATCGTCAGGTAGGCGGACTGCAGCTCCTCGATGCCGAGCGTCCGGCTCTTGAGGAGCATCTGGCCGAGCCGCGTTTCGGCGTACTGACAGCCGAGCGCCCAGCTGATCTGCCCCGGGGTACAGTAGCCCAATTGTACCAGGATCTCGCCCAGAAGTCCGCTGGCGGCGCGCTGGAGGTCCAGGGCGCTTTCCAGCTCCGTGTCGGTGAGCACCCCCGTGCGCGTGAGGATTTGCCCGAGCCGCACGTCGGTGAGGAACGCATGGCGCAGGCGCTGGCCTTGCCGGTGGTCGTCGGTGAGCAGGGCTTCCAGGTCGCTCCAGTCCACGAATCCTCCTTTAACGTCCGAAACGACGCTTGATGGCGTCCAGGTCCACTTTCTGCTTGAGGGTGTCGAGGTCGATCTGGCGGCGCACGTTGTCCAGATCGTCGAGGCGCTGCTTGACCGCGTCGATGGCCTCGTTGGGCACGTGCTTCTTGAGGGAGTCCATCATGCCCTTGAGGAAGCCCTCCAGGGGCGTGGCCTCGGGCGGAGCGGGCGTCGGCGCCTCGGCCCGGATGGGAGCGGTGCGCGCCGGCCGCCGGGAGGCCAGGTCGCTGGTGTTGAAGCCTCCCGCCGCGGGGCCGGCCGCCCCGAAGGGCTCGGTGACGTTGCGGGGCTGCACCGGCGGCGCGTCGAAGGCGGCCTCGCCGGGGTCGGTGACGAGATCCGGGCGATCGCTCAGGTTGTAGTGGGAGAACATCCGCTCCAGGCGCTCGATGGCCTCGGTGGCCGCCTCGCGGTACTGGTAGGTCTCCTGCAGCTGCCGGTAGAGGTTGAGGGCCCGCTCGTAGTGCCCCTGCTCCTCGCGCATCTGGGCGGCATGGAGGCCCGTCTCGGCGCGCCCAGGATCCAGGCCGAAGGCCCGCTCGTAGGCCTTGAGGGCCTGGGGGCGATCGCCGATGGCCTGGAAGGACTGGCCCATGCGCTGGAACAGAGAGGCATCGCTGCTGCTCTGGTTGGCGACCAGGCAATACTCGACGAGCGCCTGGCGGTGATCGCCCAGCCGCTGGAAGATGTCGCCCATCAGGAGGCGGGCGGGTTTGTAGTCGGGCTGCAGCTGCAGGACGAAGTGCAGCTGGCTCAGGGCGCGCTTCTGATCCCCGGAGTCGAGGCAGAGCTGCGCCAGGAAGTAGCGGGCCACCACCGCGCGCTGGTCGTTGAGGATGGCGAGCTCGAACGAGCGGATGGCCTCGGGGCGCTGGCCGCGATCGCGCAGGAGCATGCCGAGCCGGATGTGGGCGTCGGTGTACTTGGGGTCGACCTCGAGGCAGCGGCGCAGGACCGGCTCGGCCTCGGGACCGCGCCGCTCTTCGATGAGCAGCTCGGCGAGCTGGTAGAGGACGTCAGGGTCGGGCATCAGGCGCGCAGAGGAGCGCAGGTACTGCTCGGCGTGGGCGGAGTCGCCTTTCTGGCGCAGGATCTGGCCCATGAAGCTCAGGGATCGGGCGTAGTAGTGCCCGTGCTCCGGCTGGATGCGCCCGAACAGGTTCAGGGCCTGGTCATGGTCCTGGCGGTCGTAGGCGGCCTGCGCCTGGTTGAAGATGTCACCGATGCTCGCCATGGGTCGACCTTTCACGGGGTGGGAGCGCCCACTTCTCCATACCCTGGCGCTAGGCTTCCATCAGCTGCTTGGAGAGCGCGGTGCTCAAGGTCGTGACGTCGCAGAAACCGAGCTGGATGAGGACCTGCCCCAGCATGGCGCCCGAAACGGTCTGCTCGGCGAGCGCGAACTGCAACTGCTCGGGCGACAGGGCTCCCATGGAGAGCAGCACGCTGCCGAGCCGGGTCTCCTGGAGCTTGAGGCGCAGGGTCTCGCGCACCTGCTCGGCGGTGACGAAGCCCAGGTCCACCATGATCTCGGTGAGCAGGCGGTCCGGCTCCGCGTGCAGCACGTCGAAGCACCGATCCAGGTCCTCCTGGCGCAAGAGGCCGCGCTGGAGAAAGACCGCCCCCGTGCGCTTCTCGGCGCTTTGCTGGGAGAGGGCCCACTCCACGGCCTCGACGCCGCAGGCCCCCAGCTCGACGAGGAGCTCGCCGAGCATGCGCCCGTTCTCGGTCTGGCGCGCGAGGGCGGCCTGCAACTGCTCGCGGGTGACGGCCTCGATGCGCAGGAGGATCTGCCCGAGGCGCGCGTCGCGCAGCTGCTCCTTGAGGGCGGCGTCCACGGCGTCGGGCGAGACGAGCCCCATCTCGATGAGCAGCTCGCCGAGCTTGTGGCCCGGGGTCTGGTGAGCGAGCGCCGCTACGAGGCGCTCCGGGCTCAGGGCGCCGGCCCTCATCAGGAGGGCTCCTAGCCGATTGTCCTCCGCGGGCTCCCTCATCGGGTCCATCCTTCTTCAGACGGGCGGCTCATGCGCCCGGAGCGGGATACGGCAACAGTGTAGCAGCCGCCGGTCGCACGCTACAACTCCTGGCGTGGCGGGTGGTACAAT
>DATNQJ010000352.1:0-2779 GCA_036704085.1 Stenomitos sp. | reverse complement strand
CTAAGGGGCCATCCAGGATCAAGTTCCAATTTTTCCTTGACCTGTGTCAGTTCCGTAGTTGCGTGTCCCGGGGGCTGATCGTGTAGTTCCAGGCGGGGCAGACCTCATGCCGCTCGATGTCCAGCCCCTCCATCCGTGCTTTGGACACCTTGACCCTCGTGGGGTACTTCGCCGGGTCCAGGCTCGCCGTCACCCCGACGCCACCGACCTCTGTCCCACGCACCCAGCCCAGGAGGATCTCCAGGCTCCGCAACGGCTGGCCCGCCCAATTGATGCTCACCGGGGCGAACAGCCGGTGCTCCACCGGGTTCCACTTCGACGCCCCGGTCGGGTAGTGGCACACCGTCACGTGCAGGCCGTAACGGTCGGCGATCTGCTCCTGCAGGGCCGCCTTCCAGAGCCGGGGGCGGTAGCCGTTGCTGCCGCCGCCGTCGGCCAGGATCAGCAACTCATCCGCCCCGGGATAACGCTTGCACCCGTACCGGACCCACCACGAGCGGATCGACTCCACGGCGCATGCCGGGGTATCCGACGAGATCCCCACGCCGATATGGCCCCGCCCCGACAGCAGGTCGTAGATCCCATACGGTGTCGCCCGGCACACCGCATCGGTGAGGAAGTCGTAGACGTTGACCTCCTCGGGCTCCAAGCACCCCACCGCCCCGGCGTTCTTGAAGTTGCCGACCAGCTCCTTCTTCTTGCCGTCGACGCTGATGATCGGCAGGCCCAGGTCCGTGAAGGTCTCGATCCACTGCTGGATGTTCTGGAACTGCCGGTCCCGGTCGGGATGGTCCGGGCCGGTGAAGCGCTTGAGGTTGACCCGGGGCGAGTACTTCTGGGTGCGCAACAGTCGGGCCACGGTCGTGGGACAGGCTGCAAAGCCATGCCCGGCCAGTTCCGTGCTGAGAGCCCGCAGACTGGGGCGGACGAACTTCGCGTGCCCCATGGGATCGCCGCCGGTGATCGGCCCGACGATCTTCACCAGCGCCGGGATGACCCCGGGGACTTTTTTTCCAGGGAGGGCCGGCCGCCGCCGGCTAACCGCACCCGGTCGGCGGGACGGCCGTCGAGGGAGTCGGCGAGCTCCTCCCGGCCCCGTCGGATGGTGTCGACGTGCAGGCCGGTGACCAGGGAGATGAAGCGGTCCCCGCCGTGCCCGATGCGGCCGCTCTCGACGGCGGCGTACCAGCGACGTTGCTGCTCGTCGAGCCGGCTGAAGAGCAGGTTCATCTGCCGGTGGATCACCTGGTCAGGATGCGGCTCCGAGTCGAGGCAACGGAGACACTGGCACTGATGGACGTCCTTCTGCGGCATGGGACCACCCTCCGTGACTCGTCGCTGAGGGTGTCAGTGTAGCAAGAACCTGGAACTTGTTCGTGGATGGCCCCAAAGGGCGCGCCACGAAATAAGTGTCTCACTTTGAGGGTTGAGGAAGGATGGTGTAGTTCCACTCGCCGTGGAACTTGTCCTTCCTCAACTTGATGCCCCTGATCTCCTCCTCCGACACCTTGACCCCCGACGGATAGGAGTTGCGGTCCAACTCGCACTTCACCTCCAGCTCCGTCTCGGTCGTCGGCCCCGCGATCAGGTCGACCACCACTTCATGGCTCACCAGCGGCCGGCCGCGCCGGTTCTGGCTGATGAACCAGAACAGCCGGTGCTCGATCTTGTTCCACTTGCTCGTCCCGGGCGGGAAGTGGCACACCGCGATCCGCAGCCCCGTCTCGCTGGCCAGGCGTTGCAGCTCCAGCTTCCAGAGCCGGACGCGCGACCCGTTGCTCCCGCCACCGTCGGCGGTGATCAGCAACCTCCTGGCCGCGGCGTAGTGCGCCCGCCCCATCGAGTACCACCACCGCCGGATGCTCTCCACCGCGAACGCCGCCGTGCCGTGGTCCGTCCCCACGTTCACCCAGCCCGCGTTGCGGGCCATGTCGCAGACCCCATAGGGCGTCACCCGGCCGAGCCCGGGGATCACGAAGTCGTGGACGCGGACGACCTCGGGGTCGCGCTTCGGCCGCCATTCCCGGCCCGCGTTCTTGAAATCACCGACCAACTCCTTCTCCTTGGCGTCCACCGAGATGACCGGCTCGCCGGCCCTCAGGGCGGCCCGGACCTTGCGGCTGATGTACTCGAACCGGGCGTTGCGGTCCGGGTGCCTCCCGCCCTCGATCGTCTTGCGGTTGGCCCGCAAGCTGTAGCCCAGCTCGCGCAGCAGTTCGGCGACCATGCGGTGGCTGGTCGCGTGCCCCATCCGCTCCAGCTCCTCGGCCAGCTTGCGGATGCCCTTGCAGGTCCACCGCAACGGGGACTCCGGGTCACCTCGGGTCACCGGATCGATCAGCCGCTCCAGGTCGCTACGGAGTGTGATGTCGGTCTCCACGGCCCTCTTGCGGCCGCCTCCGGCCCGCCGGACCCGGTCACTTCCCAAGTCGTCGGGGGCCCGCAGTCGTGTCAGTCCCGAGGCGATCGCGCGCCGTGAGACCCCCGTGGCGCGGGCGACCCGGGCGACGCCACCACGGCCGATGGCGGCCGCCTCGGCGGCGGCCGCAAGGCGCCGCGTTCGCTCATTGAGGAAGGGAGCGAGCATCTCGAATCGGGCCTTGATCTCGGGTTCCGTAGCCATGCCCTACAGGATAGGAGCACAGCACAGATTTGCCACACTTATTTCGTGGCGCGCCCTTACGCCCGCGTCTCGACGCACGACCAGCAGACGCTCCCGATGCAGCTGGCGGTCATGCGGCGATACGCGCGCAAGCGCGGGTGGGCGGTCGCCAGGGAG
>DATNQJ010000351.1:0-7617 GCA_036704085.1 Stenomitos sp. | reverse complement strand
GGGCCGAACACTGGCGGGTAGGTAACCCTTATCCTGCCCATTACCCCTGCAAGGAGAATGCGACGTGTCCGCAGACGTTGTTGGTTGCCCGGCCTCCATCGCCCCCGAGGCCTGGCAGGGATTTCTCGCGCTCGGCACCCGCCGGAGCTTCATGCGTAACGAGGAGATCTTCCGCGATCGCGACATCGGCAGCCACATGTACGTCATCGCGAGCGGCCCGGTCGAGATCCTCAAGCACACCACCGTCGACAACGACCTGCGGCTGGCCATCCTCGAGGACGGCGCCCTGCTGGGAGAGCGCTGCCTGTTCGGAGACGGGCGCCGGTCGGCCACCGCGCGGGCCTACGGCGACGTGGAGATGATCGCCCTGCACAAGGACGACATGCAGGCCTACCTGAACGCCCACCCCGACTTTGCCCTCCAGTTCTACCGCTTCCTGTGCGAGCGCTTCAGCCAGATGGTCTACGACCTGGACTCGGACATGCGCTCGCTCTACCTGCGCCTCTCGTTCACCTAGCCACCGGCACCTGGGCCAGGAGCTCGACGACCGCCTTCGAGAAGGCCGGGATGTCGTCGGGCTTGCGGCTGGTGACCAGGTTGGAGTCCCGTACCACCTGCTCGTCGCGCCAGGTCGCCCCGGCTCGCTCGAGGTCCCTGCGAATGGCCGGCCAGGAGGTGACGGTGCGCCCTTCGGCCATGCCGGAATCCGCCAGGAGCCACGGACCGTGGCAGATCATGGCCGTCGGCTTCTTGGCCTGCAGGAAGGCCCGCACGAACGCCAGGTGCGCCTCCGACATGCGCATGTGATCCGGGCTCGCGAGCCCGCCCGGCACGAACAAGAGGTCGTACTCGTCCGGTGAGGCGTCCTTGAGGAGCCGGGTGCCCTTGGTGCCCGGCCCCGGCTCGAAGTGGTGCACGCCCTTGATGTGCTGGAGGTGCTTCTCATCCTCGGCCAGCACGTCCACGGTCGCCCCGGCGTCCCGGAGGGCCTGCACCGGCCCGTCGAACTCGGACTGCTCGAAACCGTCCGCCACCAGGACGGCCACCTTCTTGCCCTTCAAGTCCTGCGCTTGCCACTGGACCGACAGGTCCGGCTTCTTGACGTCAGCCATTTCCTTCGCTCCTTTTCTCACGCGCCCGATGGTGTCATGGGGCAGTTTAGACCCAATGGAGCGCAACTCAAGCGCGGACCGACCCTCAAATCCGCGCCAGAGCCTCCCGCGGTCGTGAGAAGCCCCTAGTAGCGTGGTAGCATGGGATCATGCTAGCCGCCCAGAACGAGTACCTCGCTCAGCTCCTGGTCGAGGCCAACCGACTCTCGCCTCAGCAGGCCACCACGGCTCTCGCCGCCAATGCGGGCGAGGCGCACCTCGCGCAGTTGCTGGTGAGCACCAAGGCCATC
Source organism: Stenomitos sp. (assembly GCA_036704085.1). GTDB lineage: Bacteria > Cyanobacteriota > Sericytochromatia > S15B-MN24 > UBA4093 > DATNQJ01. The sequence continues at coordinate 6,215 of DATNQJ010000351.1, read as the reverse complement.
CGGGCGGAGGCCACCCGGGACATCGTGGCGTACCAACTGCGGCTCGCCGAGGGGACGCTCCTCGCGGATCTCGGCCTGGTCCACCCCGATCAGGTGGAGGCGGCCATGCGGGTGCCCGGTGAGACGCACCAGAGCCTGGCGGCGACCTTGCTGCGCCAGGGCCACCTGAGCCAGGCCCAGCTGCGAGAGGCCCTCGAGACCATGATCGCACGGGACTACTCGGCGCTGTCGCGCTCCGAGGTGAACCCCATCTTCCTGGAACTGTTGCCGGCGGCCACCGGCGAGAAGTACCAGATGATCCCCGTCGCCCGGATCCACGACCGCCTGCTGGTCGCGACCCCGCACCCCAACGACCTGCAGGCCCTCGACGACGTCCGCGTGATCACGGGCCTGCGCACCACGGCCGTCCCCACCACCGAGGCGGCCTATCACGCCTTCTGGCGGCTGGACCCGCTCGCCGTGAGCCGGACGGTCGCGGCCCAGGCACCCGAGGATCCGGCGGTCGTCGCCGAAGCGGGACCCGCGATCGAGGACATCAGCGCCGACGACCCGAACGCGGCCCCCATCGTGCGCCTGGTCAACGACATCCTGGGCCGAGCCATCAAGAGCCTGGTCTCGGACATCCACATCGAGCCCAAGGAGCGCACCCTGTTGGTCCGGTACCGCAAGGACGGCCTCCTGGACGATGCGATGCAGGTGCCCAAGCATCAGCAGAGTGCGGCGATCGCCCGTCTCAAGATCATGTGCGACCTGGACGTCTCGGAAAAGCGCCTGCCGCAGGACGGCAAGATCCGGGTCAAGATCCAGGACAACACGGTCGACCTGCGCGTCTCGACCATGCCGAGCCAGTTCGGCGAGAAGATCGTCATCCGCGTCCTCAACCGCAACGCGGGCATCCGGCAGATCAGCGAGCTTGGCTTCCTCGAGGGGCAGCTCTCGGCCTTCGAGCAGATCATCAAGAGCCCGCAGGGCATCTTCTTCGTGACGGGTCCGACGGGCTCGGGCAAGACGACGACCCTCTACTCGGCTCTCGGGCACCTCCAGAGCAAAACCAAGAACATCATCACCATCGAGGACCCGATCGAGTACAACTTCGAGCACGCGACCCAGGTGCAGGTGAACAGCGGCATCGACCTGACGTTTGCGAGGGTGCTCCGGGCCGTGTTGCGCCAGGACCCGGACATCGTGCTCATCGGCGAGACCCGCGACCACGAGACGGCCAAGATCGCGACCGAGGCGGCCCTGACCGGCCACCTGGTCCTCACCAGCCTGCACACCAACGACGCCACGGGCGCCATCACGCGCCTGGTGGAGATGGGGATCGAGCCCTACCTCATCGGCTCGGCGATGCTGGGGGCGATCGCCCAGCGCCTGGTCCGCCAGATCTGTCCGGAGTGCCGCGAGGCCTACCGGGCGGACCCCGAGATCCTGGCCCAGATGGGCCTGCCCGAGGACACGCCGCTTTACCGCGGCAAGGGGTGCGACGCGTGCCACGGTACGGGACACCAGGGCCGCCGCGCGGTGTACGAGGTCTTCGTGGTCGAGCAGGAGACGCGCGAGCTCATCGTCAAGGGCCAGCCGTCGAGCCTGATCCGGAGCCATGCGATCAAGAACGGCATGGTCCCGATCCGCCACCATGCCATCGAGCTGGTCCGGGAGGGCGTCATCACCTTCGAGGAGTTCGTGCGCGTCATCTACTCCGACGCGAGCTCGAACGAGCAGCACTGCCCGCGCTGCCGCAATGCCATCGAGGAATCCTTCTCGACCTGTCCGTTCTGCAAGTACGTCCTCAACCCGAGCTGTCCGTCATGCCAGACGGCGGTCAAGCCCGAGTGGACGGTCTGCCCCCACTGCGCCGAGCAGCTCCAGCTCGCCAAGCGCATCTGCAAGTCGTGCCTGGCCGAGCTCGAGTCCCCGTGGGTGCGCTGTCCGTTCTGCTTCTTCGAGGATAGCCTGCTATAGCTCCCGGTACGACTCCGTCCGCCAGTAGGGAATCCCGAGCACGTCTACGTTCTGGTTGGTGTCGCGGGTCATGGTGACGCTCCCCTGCACGATGCCCACGCCCCGGGCGATCATGGACCCGGTCATGTTCACGTTGCCGTGCACCGCCACGTTGCCATTCGGCGCGAAGACGATGGCCCGGATGTTGTTGGCCCCCCCCAGGTCGATGGCCGGATCCCGGCTCGACAGGGTCACGAGGCCCAGCTGTGAGGCCTTCGTCCCCTCCACGTACGGGTTGCCACTGATCGAGATCTTCTGGGTCACGACGATGAGCCCGTTGCCCTGGAGCCGCGCGTTACCGCTGATCGACAGGTTGCCCTCGATGAAGACCGTCCCGCTGATGGTATACGTGCCCCCGCTGATGCTCAGAGAGCCCCCCGTGATGTTCGCCGAGTCGAGGATGTCGTAGCCGCCGTAACTCTGATAGTAGCCCGACAAGGTCGTTCCCAGAGGATCGGAGAGGGAGTGGGTCCCGAGCGCCCGGGCATCAGTGGCAAAGGCCTGGATCTGGGGCGAGGTGTACGACGAGATCTCGACCTGGGGGGCCTGGCTGCTCACGCTGCCCGTCACGCCGGGATAGGTGGCGGGGGAGACCTGGTCGGTCGCGCTGACGCTGCCCTGGATCGTCGTCGAGCCGCCGTTGATGTCCACGTCGCTGTTCGAGTGGATGTTGCCCTGGCCCGCTGCCGGGGTCGAGTTGAACGTGACGGACCCGTTGAGGCTCAGATTACCGTCCGTGGCCATGGCGAAATTGCCCAGGGGGTTGCTGCCCGTGGCGAGGACCACCTCGATGAGGCGGTGCGCCTCCGGGCTCGCGGAGGCCGGGACCCAGGCCTCGGCACGCACGGCAAACCGGTTGTTAGGCAGAGGGCGAGCGGTCAGCGTGTATTCGCCGCCGGCAAAAGCACTCGAAGTCGCAAGACTCCCCAGGGCGGTCGGATCGAAGCGCGAGACCGCCCACTCGACACCGCCCTCGGCGACATTGAGGGCCTGCGCCCGGGCCCGATCGACCTGCATGGTCTTGGACGACGTGAGCGCATAACGGATGCTCATGGAAACCAACAGGACGAGGACGGTGCTGAGCAAGAGCGCCGTGAAGAGGGCCATGCCCCGCTCGTGTTGCCGCATGAGGACCTCCTAGCGCTTGTTGCGCATGCGGTATTCCCCGCGGAAGAACTGGCCGTCGGGATCCGTCCCGACGCTCGCCGAGGCCTGGAGGCGCACGCGCACGACCTCGGCCTGCTGCACCTGCAAGACCCGCACCAGGGACGTTCCCTGATCCCGCAGGTAATCGAACACCGGACTGCCCGTCGCATGGTCGAGGATCACCTGCCCCGTCACGGCGGCCAACGCGCTGCCGGCCCCGGGTCGAACCTCCCGCAGGAGCTGGTTGCCCGCAAAGGAGTAGACGATCACGTCGTCGGAGGCCACCAGGATCCCGTCCGCGTCGAAGCGCGGCATTCGCAACGCGAGCGCCGAGGCTGACGCCGGAATCCCTGCGACCGTCGTCGCCTCGCAGGCCTCGATGACGTCCTTCTCCAGCATGGCCAGGGCCCGCTGACCATTCGCCAGGGTCTGGGTGTCCCGACCCTGCCGATCCGCCGAGCGCATGCCGAGCGCATAGAGGCCCACCAGGGCTGCGGCGACGATCGCGAACACGACCGTGGACAGGAGGACTTCCGGCAGGGTGAAGCCCCCACAGGGCCGAGCAGGCGTAGTCAAAGGCCCTGGGGCACGGCCCCCCGACGCGCTCACGGGTTCACCCCCCGCTGCGCGACCCGCACCGAGCTCGTCGAGGCGCGCCCGGCCCCGTAGCTCACCCGGAGCTCCAGGGTCACGAGCTTGGGCTCGACGTCCATGCGCGTCACCGTGAGGCTGCCCGTGGCCCCGATCCGGCTCCAGTCCGCCGCCGTGAGCTGGGCACGAATGCCCGCAGCGACCGTGCTCTCGGTGGCCGTCCGCAGGACGCCGAAGTCCAGGTTGCGCAGATAGCTCTGGGCGACCCGCTCGATGTTGGAGACGCCCGACAGCTGCTCGCTGCCCTGCACCAAGCGGCTGCTGCCCGTGAAGGCGGAAAAGGAGCTCACGGCCACCACCAGGAGGATAGCGCCGGCGATCAGGACCTCGACCAGTGTGAAGCCTTGCTGTCCACTCGGCATCGACTGCCTCCTTTCGGCGCGGCAACGTGCCTACAGCAGCCCGTCCGGCAACGAGAGGCGCTCACGCTGCGTGCCCTTGGCGAGCAGCACAGTGGTCGGCTTGATCTGGGTGATGCGCCAGCCATCCAGCTCATCCCCCACCCTGACGGTCATGGAGAGGCGTCCCTCCTTGCGAACGATGGCCATGTCCCCCGGCCCGTAGAGGATGCCTTCCAGCCGCCATCCCTCCAGGCCCGAAACGGGCTTGCGAACGGGGGGCGACGGTACGGACGGCGGGGCGGCAGGCGGAACGCTCGCGATCGGAGGCAAGGACGCGGTCGCGGCGATCGGGGGAAGATCCGGGACGAGGCTGACGAAGGGGTCCGCCACGCCCATGGTCGTCTGGTCGCTCGCCATCTGCTGGGCCAGCCCGTCTCCGAAGAGGGGGGTGTCCGGCAACGGCTTGTCCAGGAGATAGGCCGACATCTTGATCTTGAGGCGCAGGCGCTCGGCCGGCGGCGCCCCCGTCAGCGGGCCTCCGCCCGCCACGACCGCGACCTCCCTGGGAGCACGCTCCATCTGGATGGAGTGGACCCCCAGGGGATAGGCGTTGTCCTCGAACTTCGCGAGCAACTGGTGCAGCGCCGGGAAGGGGCCGTCGGCGTCCAGCTCGATCTGCTGCTCGGAGACCGAGATGCCCGACTTCCGCTGCTTGGTCGGCAGCTTCAGGGGCGCGAGCTTGGTCGGATAGAAGTGGCTGATGGCCACCTGGTTGGAGGCCAGGGACTCGAGCTCCAGCAGGAACGCCGAGACGTTCTCGGCCACCGGGAAGGAGCGGCGCATGGTGGCCAATTGGGTCTTGAGCAGCTCGAGCTTGGCCGACAGCGCCGCGTAGCTCGGGTTGAAGACCCGTTCGGCGGGCAATGCCGACCTGGCCTGCTCGAGCTCCACGAGCTTGGCCTGGTAGTCCGCGATCTGGGGCTGCACGAACAGGAACGCCGAGACGCCGATCGCCGCCACGGTCGCGGCAATCGTCAGGCGGTAGCGCTGGCGGCGAGACAAAGGCGCGCTCATGGCGCGGCACTCCCGCTCGCGTCCCGGGACGGGGTCGCCGCGGTGAACTCGGGATTGGCGAGCCACTCGCCGTGGGCGAAGCGCACCTGGAGGTCGTACTTGACGAGCGGCTGGCCGTTTTCGAGGGTGCGATCGCCCATCCCCAGGCGCGGCTCGTAGAAGGTTCCCGATCCGCGCAGGTTGAGCATGAACTGCCCAACGGCCCGCAGGTTCTCGGCCTTGCCCGTGATGACGATCAAGCCGTCGTGCGTCCCTTCGATCTTGTCGAAGCGCACGCCCTCGGGCATCAAGCTCCGCAACCGATCCAGGATCTCGGACCACTTCGGAGCGCCCGTGGCCACGAACTCGTAGGCCCCCTTCTGGGCGTCGATGGCTTCCACCTGGGATTGCAGGACCCGGTAGCGACCTTCGGCCGCCTGCCGAGTCGTCGTGAGGTGCTTGACCGCCTCGATCTCGTCAGCGGTCTGCCGGCTGAGCCAGCCCAGGCTGAGGGCGAACGCCACCAGCACCACGGCCGTCACCGCGAGGCCCGCACCGCCCAGCACCCACCAGGAGGGGGGCTTGGGCCGGGGCAAGAGGTTCACGCGCGGGGTGTACGGCGTGAAAAGAGGAAGCAGCAGGTCCTCGTTGGGGCCGAGCACGGCTCCGGCGAGCGCGGTCCAGGGGCTCGCGCCGCGAGGGCGAGGCGGGGGGGCGGTTCCAATGGCGTTAAACGGTTCGTTCATGCGCCTCCGGGGTGCGAGCAGGGCTATTATACCCACGCGCTCGCCCGGCAATCGCCCGGCCTCGACCCTTGGTTGCCATCCTAGGCAGGTAGGGTTGCGCCCGTGTTGCGCGGCCGTGACGCCCGCACAAAAAGGCGGGGGCTTGCGCCCCCGCCCGCGATGTGGAAGCCGAAGCTTCTTACATCATGCCGCCCATGCCGCCCATGTCGGGCATCGCAGGAGCTGCGCCCTTCTTCTCGGGCTTGTCGACGACCAGCGCCTCGGTGGTGAGGAGCAT
>DATNQJ010000350.1:0-11750 GCA_036704085.1 Stenomitos sp. | reverse complement strand
CTCCGCGCGCCCTGCAGGAAGCCTAACCCGCAGCCCCAAGACTTGGGCCCGTCAGCGCCGTGCGGCGCTGACGGGCCCTTTGGGTTAGGGCTCTAGGGCGATTCGAGGACCGAGGGCGCGGGGGCAGGAGCCACCGTCTCGCGCGCCATCACGGGGGTCCGGGTTTCGCTGCGCCGTTCGCGCCGGGACCGGAAGCCATGGTCGGACATGTAGCCCCAGGCGCCCTGCAGCCCCGCGACGAGGCTTGCGACCTGGACGACCACCGGCTGCGCCACCGCCTTGTTGACGAGTACGGTCGTCTGGCCGATGGCCTGCACCGCCGTGTTGGCGGCATCGACCGCCTGATCCAGCTTCTCGAGCTTCTGGTTCACGTCTTCGGTGATGCCGTCGACGTTTACCAGGTTCGCTTCGGTTTCCTTGAGGATGGCCTGGATCTGGGGGATGAACACGGTCCGGGCCTGGGCGACCGCAAGGCTCACTTGCCACAGCACGACGGCCAGCAAGCCGCCCACGACCAGCACGGCGACCGTCAGGACGATGTAGAGAATGTTGAGGGGGGTCAGCTCCAAGGCGGGCCTCCTTTCTACTCCAGTGGCGCCGAGCGAGCCAGCGCCGGGGAGACCCGTGGCAGGGTCCGAGAGGGAACGTAACAAAACGTTACAGCGACTGTCAACGCTTCCAGGCCCGGTCCTCGCAGGGGGGCTCGGTACAGAAGCGCTCGCTAAGGTATTGGCATTTTACCCAGACGAGCGGCCTTCCTGCCAGGGAACATCGGGAACCTCCCGGCATGGGGCGGCTGCCAGGGCCGCGCGGCGGGCGTTCGGGACCGGATCGCCCGGCGCTCTGACCTGATTGCCTTTTGAGCGGGGGCGTGGCATCATAGCCCCCGAGATCACCTGGTTGCGAGCTTTTGCGCGCTGCCCTCCCGCTTCGTGTAGAGAGGTACCCGATGGCCTTCGAGAACTTGCGTCCCTTTCTCCTGGAGATCCCGCTCTTGAGCCAGGCGATCGAAGCCGAGCTCGCCGCGGCGCCGCCGGCCTCGGCCAACTCCGACGACATCCGCAAGGCCTACGAGGCCGCGACCCGGCGGGCCTTCGACTTCCTGAAGGCCGAGAACCTCCCCTACGCCATCATCACCTATCCCGAGTTCGTGGGCACCTGCCCCGAGTGCGGAGCCGAGGTGCCCGGCGCCTACTGGGAGCTGAACAACCCGACGGGCCGCGGCACGAGCGTTCCCTTCAAGGCGCTGCACGTCTTCGTCGAGCACGGCAAGCTCGAGTACATGGAGCCCATCACCAACCTCGCGGGGACGGTCCTGGGCCACCATCCGCTGCGCTTCGACGTCTCGGCCGTCAAGCAGGTGCTCGCCGGCATTCCCCTTCCCCCCGAGGTCGAGCGCGACCTCGCGGCGGTGTCGTAGGAGGCTCCCATGAGTGACGCGACCATGACCGTGGCCTCCTCGCCGATGGCCGAGCTGCTGCGCCGGGCCCATGCCCAGGGCGCGGCCGACGTTCACCTCAAGCCCAACCAGCCGCCCAAGATGGTGCTCTACGGCAAGGTGCAGCCCATCGATCCGGCCATGCGCTCCCTCACGCCCCAGGAGGTCGAGCAGCTCATCTTCGGCGTGGTGACCCCCAAGCAGGTCGAGGAGTTCCGCCAGAACCTGGAACTGGACACCAGCTTCGAGTTCCCGGGCCTGGCGCGCTTTCGCCTGAACGTCTACCGGGCAAACGGCCAGGTGGGGGCGGTCATCCGCATCATCCCGCCGGACATCCGCTCGGTCGAGGATCTGGGCCTGCCTCCGTCCATCAAGCGCCTGGCGTTCGAGCGTCAGGGCCTCGTGCTCGTCACGGGCCCCACGGGCTCCGGCAAGACCACGACGCTCGCCTCCCTCATCGACTACGTCAACCGCAACAAGGCGGGCCACATCGTGACCATCGAGGATCCCATCGAGGTCACCCACCCCACCCGGCAGTCCGTCATCACCCAGCGCGAGGTGGGCGGCGACACCAAGAGTTTCGCCAATGCGGTCAAGGCGGCCCTGCGTCAGGCCCCCAACATCATCCTCATCGGTGAGATGCGCGACAAGGAGACCATCGAGATGGCCCTCAAGGCCGCCGAGACCGGTCACCTGGTCTTCTCGACCCTGCACACCAACGACGCCGTCCAGTCGATCCGCCGCGTCATCAACGCCTTCCCGCCGCACGAGCAGGAGCCGGTCCGGCTGCAGCTCGGTAATGTCCTCAAGGGGGCGATCGCCCAGCGCCTGGTGCCTCGCAAGGACCGTCCGGGCCGCATCCCGGCGCTCGACCTGATGATCGTGACCCCGACGGTGCGAGACGCCATCCTCAAGGACCGGATCGACGACATCTACGACCTGATCCACAACGGGGCCTACGACGGCATGATGTCGATGAACCAGTCGCTCCTGCACCACTTCAAGAACGGCGTCATCGACTACGACACGGCCATGAGCTACTCGGAGAATCCGGCCCAGCTCCTGGCCCTGATGCGCGACGCGCTGCGCGCGATCGTCCGCTAGTGGTACGGATCCGGGCCGGGAGCGCGAGCGACCGGCCCTTCATGGCCCAGCTCCTGGAACTGGCGGCCCTGGCGAGCTATCCCGAGCTGGAGGAGCTCGGGCGCATCAGCCGGCGCGAGCGCCTCGAGGGCCTCTTTGCCACCTACGATCAGCCGGATCGGCGCTGGTACGTGGCCGAGGACGAAGCCGGGAACCCCCTCGGGGGGCTCTGGGTCAATCCCGGCATGCACCCCATCCTGGAGCACCCGGAGGCCGTCGTCGTGGCGGTGGCCGTCCTGCCGCATGCCAGGCAGCAGGGGGTGGCCCGCGCCCTGCTCGCGCATGCCCGCTCCGAGTTCGCCCAGGAGGGCGTTTCGAACTGGCGGCTCTTCGTCCATCCGGATAACATGGCCGCCCGAAAGCTCTACGAGGGTCTCGGCTATCGGATCTCGACGTTGGAGCTGACCCTGAAATGAGTTGTGGGGCCGCCGCTTGATCGCTGAACCCTCCCTCCCCCGGACCTGGCGGGGGGATAGGGGATAATTACGGTCTCTCAGGGTTTTCCCGCAGAGTATAATCATAGCGAGCGCTGCCATGCGGTGGGCGGATCTTCGGTCTGCCGGGTGAGCTATGTGTCGGCAGCTTGGCGTGCGCTTTGAGACATCAGAGAGGATGCTATGGCAGTCACACTCCCTCAAGCGGGCCAAGGCAGCCTGTCCGGTCGTGAGCCGGTCGTCAACGACTTTTCGATCCAAGTCGCGACCGTCAACGGCTCGGGCTCCCAGTCGGCCAACCTGGTCATGCTCCGGTCGATCTTCCACATGGGGATCCCCGTGAGCGGCAAGAACCTCTTCCCCTCGAACATCGCGGGGTTGCCCACCTGGTTCACGATCCGCGCCAACAAGCACGGCTACATCGCGCGCAAGGCCCAGAGCGAGATCTTCGTCGCCATGAACCCGGAGACCATCGCAGCGGACGAGGCGGGGCTCATGCCCGGGGCCGTCTTCATCTACAACAGTGACCTGAAATACGCGCCCAAGCGGGAGGATCTCCACGCGATCGGCGTTCCCTTCGCCCAGATCGTCGCGACCACCTGCCAGGAGGTCAAGCTCCGCAAGCTGGTGACCAACATGGTCTACGTCGGCGTCCTCGCGGAGCTGCTCGGCATCGACATGACCGAGATCGAGCACGCCCTCACCAAGCAGTTCAAGGGCAAGGAGAAGGCGGTCGCCCTCAACTTCGACGCGGTCAAGGCCGGCGCCGAATGGGCCAAGGCCAACCTCGGCGTGAAGCTGCCCTACCGGCTCGAGCGCATGAACGCCACCGAGGGCCAGATCATCATCGAGGGCAACCGTGCGGCGGCCATGGGCTGCCTGTTCGCGGGCGTCACGGTGGTCGGCTGGTACCCCATCACCCCCTCGACCTCCGTGGTCGAGAACCTCATCGGCATGCTCGAGAAGCACCGGATCGACCCGGAGACCGGCAAGGCCACCTTCGCCGTGATCCAGGCCGAGGACGAGCTCGCCGCCGCGGGCATGGTCTTCGGGGCCGGCTGGGCGGGGGCGCGCTCCATGACCGCCACCTCGGGCCCCGGCATCAGCCTGATGAACGAGTTCGTGGGCCTCGCCTACTACACCGAGCTGCCCGGCGTCATCTTCGACGTCCAGCGCGTCGGCCCCTCGACGGGCCTTCCGACCCGCACCCAGCAGGGCGACATCACCGAGCTCTACTACGCCGGTCACGGCGACACCAAGCACGTGGTGCTCATTCCGGCCAACCCGCTGGAGGCCTACGAGCTCGCCTACGAGTCCTTCAACCTCACCGAGCGCCTGCAGACCCCGGTCTTCGTGGCCCTGGACCTGGACCTCGGCATGAACTCCTGGATGTCGGATCCCTTCCCCTACCTCGACGCTCCCCTGGACCGCGGGCCGGTCGTGACGGCCGAAGAGCTCACCCGCCGCGTGGAGGCCGCTCCCGAGGACCAGAAGGCGTCGGTCTTCGGCCGCTACCGTGACGTCGTGGGCAACGGCATTCCCGAGCGCACGCTGCCCGGCACCCCGCACCCCTTGGCCGCCTACTTCACCCGCGGCTCGGGCCACAACCAGGACGCCAAGTACTCCGAGAAGCCCGAGGACTACGTCTGGATGGTCGATCGCCTCGCCAAGAAGCACGACACGGCGCGGACCATGGTCCCCAAGCCCCTGGTGGATTGGAAGGGCGCCGAGGTCTCGATCATCGCCTACGGCACCAGCGAGTTCGCGGCCCAGGAAGCCCGCGACCTCATGCGCGCCCAGGGCATCGAGACCAACTACCTGCGCATCAAGGCCCTGCCCCTGTCGGCCGAGGTCAACGAGTTCGCCGCCAAGAGCAAGCGGATCTACGTCATCGACCAGAACCGCGACGGCCAGATGGCGGATATCCTGGCGATCGACCTGGGCTGCCCGGACGCCGCCAAGATTCGCAGCATCCGCCACTATGACGGCCTGCCCTTGGATGCCCAGTCGATCATCGACTCGGTGCTGGAAATGGAGAAGCGCTAAGATGGCGACGACAACTCCCGCGCCCCAGACCAACCGCCTGGGGCTTACCCTCAACGATTACAAGGGCGCGCCGTCCACGCTCTGCGCCGGCTGTGGCCACGACGCCATCACCGGCCAGATCGTCCGCGCGTTCTACGAGATGGGCGTCGAGCCCCACCGGGTGGCCAAGCTGTCCGGCATCGGCTGCTCGTCCAAGACGCCCGCGTACTTCCTGAACAAGGCCCACGGCTTCAACTCGGTCCACGGCCGCATGCCGGCGGTGGCCACCGGGACGATCCTCGCCAACCGCCAGCTGCTGGCCATCGGTGTCTCCGGCGACGGCGACACGGCCTCCATCGGCATGGGGCAGTTCGTGCACATGATGCGCCGCAACGCGCCCATGATCTACATCGTCGAGAACAACGGCGTCTACGGCCTGACCAAGGGCCAGTTCTCGGCGACCGCCGACCTCGGCTCGATGCTCAAGACGGGCGTGGTCAACGAGCTGCCCCCGATCGACCTGGCGGCCATGGCCATCCAGCTGGGGGCGACCTACGTGGCGCGCTCCTTCTCGGGGGACCCCAAGCAGCTGGTGGCCCTCATCGAGGGGGCGATCGCCCACCGCGGCACCGCCCTCATCGACGTGATCAGCCCCTGCGTGACCTTCAACAACCACGAAGGCTCCACCCGGAGCTACACGGCTGCCAAGGAGCACGACATCCCGCTGCACTCGATCGGCTTCGTGCCGGCCTTCGGGCAGATCGAGGCGGAGATGGAGCCGGGCGAGGCGCGCCTCATCGAGCTGCACGACGGCTCCAAGATCACGCTCAAGAAGCTGGAGCGGGACTATGATCCGACCAACCGGGGCATGGCGCTCGCGACCCTCTTCGAGTCCCGTGACAGCGGTCAGTTCCTCACGGGCCTGCTCTACGTCAACGAGGGACAGAAGGACCTCGTGACGGCCCTGAACCTCGTCGACGAGCCCTTGGCGACGCTGCCCGATCACCGGGTGCGGCCCGGCAAGGCCGTGCTCGACAAGATGATGGACGGGCTCCGGTAGCTCGAGACCTTGGCCCCCCGGCGATCGCCGGGGGGCCTTTTTGATGTCCCGGCCGAGGGTTAGTCCGTCCGTCCCGACACCGGCAGCGTGAACCGGAAGGTCGATCCCACCCCGGGGGTGCTCTGGACGCTGATGCTGCCGCCATGGGCCTCCACCAGGCCCTTGGTGATGGCGAGGCCCAGCCCCGTGCCCGGGACGGTCTTGGAGCTTTCCGGCGCGCGGTAGAACTTGCTGAAGATCCGATCGCGGGCCTCGGGCGAGAGTCCCACCCCGGTGTCGGAGACCTCGGTGACGACGGACTCGCCCTCGATCCATGCCCGCACGCACACCTGGCCGCCTTCCGGCGTGAACTTCACGGCGTTGGAGAGCAGGTTGAGGAGAATCTGGGCGATGCGCTCGGGGTCGGCGGTGACATCGGGGATGGCGGGGCTCACCTCCACCTCCAGGGAGAGGCCCTTGCGCATGGCGAGCGGCTCCACCGAGCTCACGGTCCGCTCGACCAGAGGACCGTACTCGACGGCTCCGATGTCCAGGCGGAAGGCACCCGCCTCGAGCCGGGCGAAGTCCAGCAGGTCGTTGATGAGCCGCATGAGCCGGTCGGTGCCCGAGAGGATCTGGGCGACGAACTCGCGCTGGGGCTCGCTCAAGGAGCCCGCGATCCCCTCGTCGAGGAACTCGGCGTAGCCGATGATGGCCGTGAGCGGCGTGCGCAGCTCGTGCGAGACCGCGTTGAGGAATTCGGCCTTGCGCTGCTCCAGGAGCTGCAGCTCGGCGTAGGCCCGCTGCACCTCGTCGAGCTCCGAGAGGTCCTGCAGGATGGCCACCGCCATCTGGACCTCGCCCTGGGGGTTCATGATGGGGGCCGCGCTGAAGCTGAGGATGCGCTCGGTGGTCGGGCCGTGATAACGCAGCACCACGTGGCGCTGGATCTCGCCCGCGAGCGCCCGAGCCAGCGGCGTGGCGCCCTCCGGCACGGGCTCGCCGTCCAGTCGGCTGAAGGTGCCGGTCGGCGGGGAGGGCCGGGTGCCCAGGACCTCCTCGGCGTCGAACTCGAGGAGCTCGCAGGCCGTGGGGTTGAGGCGGAGAATCCGCCCCGTGCCGTCCGCAACGATCAGGCCCTCGGCGATGTTGGCGAGGATGGCCTCCATCTGGAGGCGCTCGGACACCGCCTTCTGCTCGGACCGGATCCGTTCGGTGTTCTCGACGGTGAGCACCAGCAGGTGCCCCCGCAGGGCGCCGGCGCAGGGGGTGACGATGAGGTCCCAGTAGGTCGGCTCATCGGTCCGGGGGTGGCGCAGGAGCTGGTGGTGGAGGCGTACGCCCGAGTTGGACCGCTGGACGCTCCGGAGCTGGCGCACCTGCTGGTCGTCGAGGCGAAGCAGGCGCGGCCAGTCCAGTCCGATCGCGGACGTGTGATCCTGGCCGAAGTAGCGTTCGAGGTAGCGCGCGTACTCCGGGTTGAGGTAGCGGATCTGGAGCCCCCGATCCAGCAGGCAGGCTCCGGCGGGCAGGTGCTGGAACAGCTCGTCCAGGGCGGCCGGGGACGTCCGGAAGACCGAGGAGTCCATCACGGCTCCTCGGCTGCCGGGGGCGCGTCCGTGGCGTAGCCCTTGTGCTCGATGAGCCCGCGGACTCGCCCCAGGTCCGTCTCGGCGGGGTCGTAGGTCACGTCGATGTGGTCCGGGTGGATGTCGACGGTGTGGATGCCTCGCACCAGCACCAGGGTCTTGCGGAGGTCCTGGAAATCGGCGTGCTGCGTCGGGTGGATCGGAAAGGAAGTCGTTTTCATGGGCGCTTCTCCTCCCCCGAAGGATGCCGTGGCCATTCTAGAGCCCGCGGGCGCGAAGGAAAATGCCTGCTTTTCGGCTCGTGGCAAGGGTTTGTTGCTTCTTTACAGGCCGGAGGCACGTTTCTATGATGGCCCTGCCCTCATGGGGCAGCAAGGACGCGAGTGATGACCATCGGGTGGTGGCCCGCCATCGTGGCGGGGGTGTCCGGAACGCTGGCGATGATCCTGGCGATGGAAGCCCTGCGCCGGGCCGGCTGGACGCGTCAAAATTGGGGCAGCCTCCTGGGCACGTTCCTGCTGCCGCCCGGCCCCGAGGCCGAGCGCTGGGGCTTTCTGATCCATTTCCTCGACGGGGCGATCGCGGGCCTGGTCTACGCGATCGCCTTCGCGCTGTTCGACCTCGCGCCGCGCGTCTGGGTGGGCCTCCTCTTCGGGGTCGTGCACGGGGGGATCGGCCTCATGCTCTTCGACCTCTTGCGGCGGCGCAACCCCGCCATCCGGCACGCGCGCATGGAGAATCCGGGGCCGTTCGACGCCCTGGAAGGCGAGCGGGGCCGCCTCGCGATCGCCCTCGGCTTCGTGGTCTACGGGGGCGTGACCACCGGGGTCTACGGCTTTCTCATGCGCCAGGCGTCTCTGTCCGTGGCGATCGGCGTGTTGAGCCTCCTGACGGTGCTCGCGGCCCTGATCGTCGCCTGGATCACGCGTCGGGCCCGTCTGTCGCCGACCTTTACGGCTTCGAGCCCCGCGCCGCGGGGCCGGAGATCCCGCGGCCCTCGGGGCCAGTGAGAGGAGGGAGTGCATGGACTTCACGGCCACCGGAATCCTCTTGGCGGGCCTCCTGGGCACGCTCGCCATGACCACCTGGATGTACATCGCGCACGCCTTCGGCGTCGAGCGCCACAACCCCGGGTTCTTCCTGGGGACCCTGGTCTTCGGCGTGGGACGCAAGGCCTACGCGGCCGGCATGGTCATCCACTTCCTGATCGGGGTGATCGCAGCGGCGATCTACGCGGCGATCATGAGCCTTCTGAACATTCCGGGCGGGGTCCTGTGGGGCATGCTCTTCGGGATCGTGCACTGGTTCGTCCTCATGCTCGGCTACGGGCTCGTCGCGTCCTGGCACCCCGCGGTCAAGCGCGGGGACGTCGAGAACCCGGGCTTCTTCGGCCTCAACGAGGGCTGGACGGAGCCCTCCATGGCCTTCCTCGACCATCTCTTGTTCGGGGCCATCGTCGGGGGGACGCTCGCGTACTATCGCAGCATGGGGGTCCTCTCGACCTTCTCGGCGAGCGAGTGGCGCCAGCCGTCGATCGCGCCGACGGTGGCCTGGCCCGTCATGGTGGTGCTCTTCACCATTCTCTTCATCGTGGCGAGCACCCTCACCGCGGAGCTCGGCACCACCGACGAGGTCTTCGCCTCGGCCCTGCCGGAGGAGGAGCAGGCGGATCTGATCGCACGGCTGCGCGAGCGCTTCGCCGCGGGGCAGATCACCGAGGACGAGTACCTGGAGCGAATCAAGCGATTGCAGGGGTGACCCCGTTTATTCTCCAGACAAGCTGGGGTAAGGAGCCAGGAGCGGGAACGAACGGTTCGTTCCGGTTCGAGTCTGGAGGTTAGGATGCAGTACGGTTTCACCAAGGAAGAGATTGCGGATCGCGTCTCGGACGTCATCGGCGAGAAGTTCAACCAGTTCGCCGCCGCCGGCGAGCGGGATCCCATCAACATGCTCTCGGGCGTCATCGGCACGGTGATCGGGGCCTTCTCGGCCGCGCTCGAGGAGAACAACAAGAAGCTCGTCGAGGATCTGCGGTCCGCCGGTGCCCTGAAGTAAGCCCGCCCGACCCCTCGCGATCGCCCCCGCCTGACTCAGGCGGGGGCGATCGGCTTGGCGCCCTCGAGCGCCCGGGCTCCTTCACCACGGGCTCACGCTTCTGACGACTTCCGTCCCCTGAACGGCGGAATTTGTGGGGCTTGTGTGAGTTTGCTTGCCTGGAAGAGCGAAACGACGCCATATTGACCAGTAGTGCGTTAATACCGGCGGCGAAAGCGCCGATAAGTTCGAGCCGGCTGCCATAACCCTGCCTTTTCTTGCGAATAAGAGGTCGCCATGAAATTCCTTTATGATCTGAAGATCGGGCCCAAGCTTTTGGTCAGCTCGGGGGTCTCCTTCGCCTTCATGCTCGCCATCCTCCTCTGCGCCCTCTGGGGCACCGCCCGCTTCGAGGAGCAGGAGGCGCATAGCGTGCGCGTCCTGGAGGCCCGGGGGGCCGTCCGCCTCATGCAGTCCAGCGAGTATCGCGAGATCATTGCCATGCGGGGTTACATCATCTCCGGTGAGGAGAGCGGGCTCGCCGACCTCGAGCCTGCCCGGCAGAGCTACCGCGATGCCGCCGAGAAGGCCCGGGGCTTGCTCAAGGGCTCGCAGAACCTGGCGCTCTTGAGTCAGCTCGAGTCGGCCCGCTCGGCCGCCGAGGCCAAACTCGACGAGAAGCGCGCCCTGCGCCGCAAGGGGGACATGGCCGGCATCATCCGCATCGAGCAGACCGAGATGCCGAAGATCCTGGGGGACTTCAACGGAGCCATCGGCACCCTGAACGACCACATCGTCCGCGAGGCCGAGCTCGCCCAGAGCGCGACCCATGACCTGGCCGGCTCGCTCAAGCTCGTGCTGCTCCTGCTAGGGCTGGCGAGCCTGGCCGTGACCACCCTCCTCTCCCAGCTGATCTCGCGCAGCATCACCACGCCGCTCAAGCGCCTCATCGCCACCACCCAGGCCATGGCCAAGGGCGAGTTGCCGGAGCGCATCGAGGTGACGTATCGCGACTGCGTCGGAGATCTGGCCCTCGCCTTCGGCGAGATGGTCGCGCGCCTGCGCGCGATCATCGGGCAGGTGCGCACGACGGCGCACGCCGTGGCGCAGGACGCCGACCAGATCGGCGCGGGCACCGAGGAGCTCGCACGCACCGCCCAGACCCAGGCCTCGGCCGCCGAGGAGACCTCGGCCTCCATGGAGCAGATGGCGGCCTCGATCCAGCAGGTGGCGGGCAACGCCATGTCCCTGGCTCAGAACGTCGACGAGACCTCGTCGTCCATCGAGGAGATGGCGGCGAGCATCCAGCAGGTGGCGGGCAACGCCGGCCTTCTGGGCACGGCCGTCGGGGAGACCTCGGCCTCCATCGCCCAGATGACGGCGAGCATCCAGCAGGTCGCGGGCAACGTCCACCAGGCCAACGTGGCGGCGACCCAGGCAGCCCAGGCTGCCGACGGCGGACGCACGGCCGTGGGGGAGACCATCCAGGGCATGGAGCGGATCCGCCATGTCATGACCGACGTGGTCACGGTGATCCAGGAACTGGGCAAGAGCTCGGAGGAGATCGGGGCCATCATCGAGGTCATCGACGACATCGCGGAGCAGACCAACCTCTTGGCCCTGAACGCCGCCATCGAAGCCGCCCGGGCCGGCGAGCACGGCCGGGGCTTCGCGGTGGTCGCCGACGAGGTCCGCAAGTTGGCCGAGCGCTCGGCGAAGGCCACCGGCGAGATCGCCCTGCTCATCCAGGGCATCCAGAAGGAGACGGCTCAGGCCATCTCGAGCACCAAGCAAGGGGAAGAGGCCATCCACCACGGCACCCGCCTGGCGCAGGGCGCTGGCACGGCCTTGAGCGAGATCGTCCAGTCCGTGGCCCAGGCCTCGACCCTCATGGAGCAGATTCGCCAGGCGACCAGCGAGCAGACCGGCGCCTCGGCGCAGATCACCCATGCGGTCGAGAACATGAGCGCCTTGACCATGCAGGTGGGCGCCGCCACCAAGGAGCAGGCCAAGGGCAGCGAGCAGATCATCCGGGCGGTCGACACCAT
>DATNQJ010000349.1:0-4341 GCA_036704085.1 Stenomitos sp. | reverse complement strand
GAACTCCTGCAGGTACTGGATCATCGCCAGCTCCCGAGCCGTCTCGGGCTCGATCCCCGCATGTTGATTGGCCTTGCGATGGGTTTCCAGGCGCTCCAGGGCCTGGGCTCCCTCGTGATGCAACAAAGCGGCGACGTCCGCCGCACTCAACCCTAGTTGATGCATGGGTCTTCCTTCCCTTTCGGTCCCATGAGGGGCAGCCGAACGCTGAAACAGGAGCCCGCCCCGAGCCGGGAGTCGACCTGGATGCTCCCGCCATGCAGCTCCACGATCTCCTTGGCGATCGCAAGCCCCAGTCCCGAGCCGTCGTAGCGGCGGGTGCTGCTCGAGTCGACCTGGTAGAACCGATCGAAGATGCGCGGCAGGGCCTCTGCGGGGATGCCCACGCCCGTGTCCCGGACCTCGTAGACCATGGTTTCGCCCTCCACCCGGGCCGCGAGGCGCACCTCGCCGCCGGGCTCGGTGAACTTGAGGGCGTTGATGGCGAGGTTCATGAGCACCTGCGAGTAGGTCGTCTCGGGCGAGGCCCAGATCATGGGCAGCTCGTCGGGCAAGTCGACCACCAGGTGCTTGTCGGCGGCATAGGGGTTGAGCCTCAGCTCGCGGGCCGCCTCGTGGATCTGCTCGCGCGGATCCACCCACTCGTAGAACATCTTGAAGTGGCCCGAATCGAGCTTCGAGAGGTCGAGCACCGTGCTCACGAGGTTCTTGAGCTTGTCCGAGGCACGCAGGATGTCCTGCACGCGCTCCACTTGCTCGTGGGTGAGCGGCCCGAAGACCTTCTCCTCGAGCATGGAGGCCGAGCCCACGATGGATTGCAAGGGAGTCCGCAGCTCGTGGCTCATGTTGGAGATGAAGAGGCTCTGGATCTGGTTGGCGCGCGTGAGCTCCTGGTTGGTCTGGATGAGCTCGCGGGTGCGCGCGTTGACCCGCTCCTCGAGGCTGTCGATGAAGTCGGCCTGCAGGCGGAGCAATCGGCGCTCCTGGGTCACGTCATAGAAGCTGAAGACCGCGCCGGCGAACTCGCCCACCGAGTCGGTCAAAGGCACGATGAGCAGGCGGAAGTAGGCCTCACGAGGGTTCTTCAGCTCGATTTCGAGAGAGGCCCCCTGGTTCGGCGAGCGGTACCAGGCCGACAGCTCCTCTGACACCTCGGCGGGCGACTGATAGCAGGCCTTGACCCGATGCCAGAGCGCCTCCATGCTCTCCGGCAGCTCGGCGTCATCGAGGCCATGCAGCTCCCGGTACGCCCGGTTCAGCTGGAGCGGACGCCCCCGCGAATCCACGAACACCAGCGGGATCTGCATGGCGTTGGTGATCCGCTCGAGACGTTCGGAGACGACCGCCTCCCGGACCTCCAGGCGCTGGTAGCCGATGGCCAGGGCCAGGGCCGACACCATGGGCTGCAGGAGCTCTGCCGCCTCTTCCAGGGACTCGAGCGGCACGAGGAAGAGAAAGGCCCCCAGCTGTCTGTGGGAGCGCCTCACGGGTAGGTAGAGGAGTCCTCCCCCGGCGTCGGGGTAGACCTTGGCTCCCTCGGAGAGGTGGCCCATGCCGGTGAAGGCGGCGATCGCCTCGGCCGCCGAGACCTCCCAGGTGGCATCCAGGTGGAGCTGGGTCCCGGTCGCGGTCCAGTAGCTGCCCCAGCGAGCCCCCAGGAACCGCATGGCGCGCTCGGCGAACTCGGAGATGGCCTCTGCCCCCTGGGGGTCGAAGCCCTTGAAGGCGTGGAGCGCGTCGCCCTGGACTCGGGGGCTCATGGCTGCTCGGTCAAGGCGGTGACGCCGTCCCAGCGCGGCTCGAGCTCGCGGGGCTGCGCCTCGAAGGCCTGCTCGACGTCCAGCTGGATGCCGCTCAGGTTTACCTTGAGCAGGTCCATGATGGTGAGGGCGCCGCCCGCATCGAGGCCCAAGAGGCCGAGCAGCATGTGGCCCGTGCCCACCTGATCGTGATGGCGGGCCTGCGCCTCGCGCCATGCCGCATCCAGCGCTTGCTCCGCCCGGTGGCTGAGCACGTGCTTGGCCTGCACCGTGCCCGAGCCCCGCCCGATGACGCGGTGGGCGATCGCCTCGGCGTCATGGCGCGTGACGCCGTTGGCGCGGAGCACCTGGGAAGCGAGGCCCTCTTCGACCGCCAACAGGGCGATGAGCAGCTGCTCGGTCCCGACCAGGGTGTGCCCGAAGGACTGGGCCATCTGGGAGGCGAGCTCGTAGACCGCGCGGCCCTCTTCGCCCAACAGGCGCGGGCTGAAGTGCTTGGGCCGGATGGCGCGCTCGGGATCGGGCGGCGGGGTCGGGGACTCGAGGTCCTGGGCCCGGACCTGCATGAGGTGGCGCGCCACGTCGTCGAGGTCGCAGCCCAGGTGGCGGAGCAACTCCGCGCTGCGTGAGCGGGGCAGTTGCAAGAGCGCCAGGAGCAGGTCCTGGGTATCGACCAGGACAGGCTCGACCTGCGAGGCGATCGCGAGGGCATGGGTGAAGACGGCCTGGCACTCGGGGGCGAAGAAAAGGCTGCTCGAGTGGGTGTAGCCGCGCCCGAAGAGCTGCTCGGCGGCAAAGCGGGCCTTGCGCAGATCGATCCCCATGAGGCGGAGCGTACGGGCCGCCACCCCGTTCCCCTCGGCCAACAGGCCGAGCAAGAGGTGATCCGTGTCGACCTGCACGAACTCTAGCCGCCGTGCCTCCTCGCGGGCCAGGTTGAGTGCCTCGATCGCCTTGGCCGAGAAGTTCTCGAACAACGTCCGGTCCTTTACCTGCAACGCCCTGAGGGCGCAATGATGGGGCCTCTATCCAGCCTGCTCCATTATACGCCAAAAACGAGCAAGCTTAAACGGCCCCACCATCGGGTTTTAGGACCCTTAGAAAGGTCTCACGCAGCCGCGTCGAGCCCTCAGTCCTTGGGCTTGCGTACCCAGGTCTCTTCCGGCCGGCTGGGATCCCAGTCCGCCCGCTCCGAGACGAGCTGGCCCCGGGTCTCGGCCACCGATCGGCCCGGCCCATGACCGGAGCGCGGGTGCTTCTCGGTCGTGCGCAGCTGGGTGTTGTCCACGTGCGCGATCCCCGGCACCCGCGCGACCACCCGCTTGGCCTCCATGGCCTGCTCGGGGATGTCCACCTCGCCCTGCAGGTAGGCCGTGTCTCCGACCACGAAGACCTTGATGGTCGCCGGGCTCAGGTGCGGCACCTCCGCGAGCCTGCGGCGCACCTCGGCGCCGAGCGCCTCGTCGCAGCCCGCGCTCCCGTCCTGGCTCACCAGCACGTTCAGCACCTCGGTGACCCCCGGCACGGAGCGCGCCAGGATCTCGGCCCGGACCCGCTCCTGGGCCGTCTTGACGAAGCCCGTCAGGCGCACCACGCCGTTCTTGGCCGTCACCCGGATCTCGTCGGCGCGCGGGGGCTGGAGCTCGGTGGCGAGTTTCTGCTCGATCGCGCTGACCAGGTCGGCCACGTCCCGATCGACCACGATGGGCGTCCCGCTCCCGACCGTCTGCACCTTGCCGTGGACGGTACTCCGCTCGGGGCCGATGGACTCGACGACCTCCTGCCGGAACGGCGTCACGTTCTCGACGTGCACCGCCCGGATGCCCGGCACCTGGCCCACCACGCGCGCGGCGCGATCGCGCACCGCCAGGCTCTCCGCGCTCCCGACCAGGGTCGCCTCGCCGCGCTGGACCCGTACCCCCAGGGAGTCGGGAAGCCCCTCCTGGCGGAGCAGCTCCTCGGCCTTCCGGGAGAGCTCCGCGTCCGTGGGCAGGCGGTTGCCCGCCACCGTGAGCCCGTTGTCGATTTCGAACTGCGGGGCGATCTGGCGGGCGAGGAACGTGGCCTCGTCCTTCTCCGCCAGGCTCTGGACCTCGCCCGCGAGCGCGATCGTGTCCTCCAGCATGGTGATGGTGATCCGATCCGCCCGGATCTTGGGATCCTTCGCAAACGCGTCGCGCAGGACGTTCGCCACGTCTTCCTGGCCCTTCATCGCTTCATCCTCCCCTTCCGTAGGCGTTTGCGCAGGAGGATAGCACAGCCCCACCGCAACTCCGACACTCCGTCATGGGTTGACTCCAGGCCCCCGGCTGGAGAAAAGGCCTCTCACCTGGTATCCTGATCGCGCCCACGCCCAGGAAGGAGCCCATGAGCGCGCCTCAGTTCCCGTCACCACCCGACTCCCCCCGCCGCATCCTGGTCGATCACAGCGGCGAAAAGGGGCTGGGCGACATCGTCTGCGAGCTCAACCTCTATCCCGCCCTGCGCCGGCGTTACCCGGAGGCGATGATCGCCTCGCGGCAAAGCCGCTCCTTGGCCTGGGGCACGCCCGAGATCGAGGCCTTCGACGAGACCTCTCCCG
>DATNQJ010000348.1:0-11547 GCA_036704085.1 Stenomitos sp. | reverse complement strand
ATCAGGCACTGGAACTGATCGGTCTCGGGCAAGACGACGTAGTAGTAGGGCGGCAACCAGAAGAGTTCGTCGGGCAGGCGCTCTCCCTCCCGGGTGGGCAGCGCCCGCGTCAGCAGCGTGAGCAGCCGCGCCCGGAAGCGTTTCAGGGCTTCCGGCGGCACGCGCTCATAGCCCCCTTGCGGATCGACGTGCAGGCCCACGAGGGTCAAGGGCGATCGCTCCGGCAGGCCGTAGCCCAGGCGGTGATCGACCGTCTCGAGCAGTTTCGAGGTTTCGGGCTGGCCCATGAACAGATCCGGATTGGATGCCAGGGGCTGCTTGAGCGCGATCCCAGCCGCCACGCGGTCCTCCTCCCGATACACACCGTCCATGGTGCGCTCCGCGGAACCGCGTGTCCAATATATTTATCCGGCGCTTTTAATACCCACTGGGTATAATTACGGCATGGAACTCCGCCACCTTCGCTACTTCCTCGCGGTCGCCGAGGAGCTTCACTTCGGGCGCGCCGCCGAGCGCCTCAACATGGCGCAGCCCCCGCTCAGCAAGCAGATTCGCGACCTGGAGCAGGAGCTGGGGATCGGGCTCTTCCGCCGCACCAAGCGCCACGTCGCGCTCACGGCCGCGGGCAGCACCCTCCAGGTCGAGCTGCAGCGCATGTTCGCCCAGCTCGACCACGCCGTCTTGAGCGCCCAGCGCGCGAGCCGCGGCGAGATTGGGCGGCTCAGGCTGGGCTTCGTGAGCTCTGCGGCCTACCACGTCCTGCCCGCGATCAGCCGGGCGTTCCGGGCCGCCTACCCGGACGTCGTCCTCGAGCTGCACGAGCAAACCGCCGACTTCCGGCCCGAGAGCCTGCTCGAAGGCACCCTCGACATCGGCCTGTATCGGGTCGACCTTCCCCCCTACCGACCCGCGCTGGATAGCGGGCTCCGGACGATGACCGTCCTCAGGGAGCCCTTGGTGGTGGCCATGGCCGACTCGCACCGGCTGGCGGGACGGGGACCGGTGGATCTCGCGCAGCTTGCGGCCGATCCCTGGATCCTCATTCCGGCCCAGATCTACCCGGGCTTCCACGCCCAGATCCTGCGCCTCTGCCGGACGGCCGGCTTCACGCCGCGCGTCGCCCAGGAGGCGTTCCTGATCCAGACGATCGTGGGGTTGGTGGCAGCGGGCATCGGCGTGGCCATCGTTCCCGGCTCGCTCCGGCAGCTCTGCTGGCCGGGGGTCGCCATGGAGCCGATCCGCTCTCCCGAGGCCCTGTCGGACCTCGTGGCCCTCTGGCGCCAGGACGAGGACTCGCCGGTGGTCAGCGCCTTCCTGCGCACGCTCGAACGGGTGGTGTCTTGCGACCTCGCGAACGAGGCCTGAAGGGGCACTGCCTAATCATTAGGATATTCTAATTCGGATCAAAACCCCCTCTATAAGAATATCGATGGCTCATCTTCCAGACAAACCGCCCATCTCAGCCAGTTAATCTGCTGTTCTGAGCGATATGGTGCCGATTAGCCCTCCTGCCTATGATTGGATCCTAGGTTCTTGTGTAACGAGTGCAAGCTCTCGCTTACTTTGACCAGGCGCTCGTATCTGATGGCAATGAAGCCATGCGCATAGAGAGGGGCAAAGATGCCAACCATTGAGACTCCCACCCATCGCGACCTCACGTTCGCCGATCGCATCGGCCTGCTGGGCACCGAGACCGCCTTCGCCGTCTCCGCGGAAGCCGCGGCCCACGCGGCCAAGGGCAACGTCGTCTATCCCTTCCACCTGGGCGACCTCAACATCGCCACCCCCCACAACATCATCGACGCGGCCACCAAGGCCATGAAGGACGGCAAGACGGGCTACTGCCCGCCCGCCGGCATCCCGGGCCTGCGCGAGGCGCTGGCCGACGACATCAACGCGTCGCACGGCACGCACTACGGCCCCGAGAACGTCGCCGTCCAGCCGGGCGGCAAGCCCGTCATCGGCAAGTTCTTCGCCGCCCTCATGAACCCCGGCGACGAGGTCCTGTACCCGAACCCCGGCTACCCCATCTACGAGTCGCAGATCGAGTACCACGGCGGCATCGCCGTTCCTTACGGCTACCTCCCCGGCAAGATGAACTTCGAGATCGACTTCGAGGGCCTCGAGCGCTCCATCACGCCGCGCACCAAGTTCCTGGTGTTCAACAACCTCCAGAACCCCACCGGCGCCGAGTCCTCGCACGAGGAAATGGCGAAGATCGCCGAGATCGCCCTGAAGCACGACCTCTGGGTCCTCTGTGACGAGGCCTACTTCGACATGCGCTATGCCGGCAAGTCCGAGTCCCTCGTCTCCTTCCCGGGCATGGTCGAGCGCTCGGTCATCCTCTACACCTTCTCGAAGAAGTACGCCATGTCCGGCTGGCGCCTGGGCGCGGCCATCGGCCCCAAGGCGGTCATCGACATCATCGCCAAGCTCAACGTGAATGCCGAGTCGTGCACCACCCAGTTCGTCCAGTACGCCGGCATCGAGGCCCTGCGTGGCGATCAGACCGGCACCCAGCTGCTGCTCGCCCGCTTCAAGGAGCGCCGGGATCTCGGTGTCGAGCTCCTGAACTCCATGCCGGGCGTCACGTGCTTCAAGCCCGAGGCGACCTTCTACCTCTTTCCCGACGTGACCGAGGCCATGCGGCTCAAGGGGCTCGAGAGCTACGACGACTTCCGCGTGAAGATCCTCGAAGCGACCGGCGTGTCCCTGTGCACGCGCATGCACTTCGGGCGCCCCGTGGGCGACGAGACGCGCAAGTACGTCCGTCTCGCCTACTCGGGCATCGGGATCCAGGAGCTCTCCGAGGGTCTCCACCGCCTCAAGGCGTGGCTCGAAGCCTAACTTCCGAGGGATGACAAGTTGGCGCCGGGGCCCACGTGCCCCGCGCCTGTAAGGATAGGAGAGGACACCCCCATGGGATTGGTGGATTCGAAAACCGGCACCGAGCAGCGCTATGACCTGACCGCCTTGATCGAGGCGGCCCGCGAGATGCGCGCTCTCAACCTCACGGCCATCTACGCCGCCCGCTCGGGACACCCCGGCGGCACCCTGTCGATCATGGACATCGCCTCGGCCCTCTACCTCAACGAGGCCCGCCTCGATCCGTCCGAACCCAAGTGGGCGGGACGCGATCGCATCATCTTCTCGACCGGCCACAAGGCTCCCGCCCTCTACTCCGCCATGGCCAAGGCCGGCTTCTTCGCCTACGAGGACGTCGTCACCCTGCGGCGCTTC
Organism: Stenomitos sp.; assembly: GCA_036704085.1. Classification (GTDB taxonomy): domain Bacteria; phylum Cyanobacteriota; class Sericytochromatia; order S15B-MN24; family UBA4093; genus DATNQJ01. The sequence continues at coordinate 8,307 of DATNQJ010000348.1, read as the reverse complement.
TCCAGCCCGTTCCAGGGCCACCCCCACGCTCCGCACCTTCCCGGCGTCGAGGTCTCGACCGGCTCACTCGGTCAGGGGCTCGGGGTCGGCATCGGCAGCGCGCTCTCGGCCCGCGTGGAAAAGCAGGACTACCGCGTCTACTGCATCATGGGCGACGGCGAGCAGCAGGAAGGCAGCGTCTGGGAGGCCGTCATGGCCGCCGGGCACTACGGGCTCGACAACCTGTGCGCCATCATCGACGTGAACCGCCTGCAGATCGACGGCTGGGTCGACGACGTCATGAAGGTCGAGCCGCTCGCGGACAAGTACCGCGCCTTCGGCTGGCATGTCGTCGAGATCGACGGCCACGACATGGCCCAGATCCTCGCGGCCTTCGCCGAGGCGCGCCAGACCAAGGGCAAGCCCACCGTGATCCTGGCCGCCACCGTCAAGGGCAAGGGCGTCTCCTTCATGGAGGACAAGGCCGCCTGGCACGGGACGGCCCCCAAGCTCGCGGAGCTCGAACAGGCGCTTGCCGAGATCGGCTCGGAGGCCTTCGGGCTGGAGCGGGCCAAGGCGCTGTTGGCCCACGTCGACACCTTCCAGGCCGAGCAGGACGTCCGCGTGGCCCAGGAGCTGCCGACCTACGGCCAGGACTACTGGTGGAACAAGGCACCGGACATGCAGGTGACCATGGAGCCCACGCGCTTCGGGTTCGGGCGCTCGCTCAATAAGAACGGCGACGACCCCCGCCTCGTCACCATCCACGCCGACATCTCGGGCTCGATCAAGATCTCGGACTTCGAGGCCGGGCATCCCGAGCGCCTGCCGCGCGTGTTCGACGCCGGCATCGCCGAGCAGAACATGATGCAGATGGCCGCGGGCCTTGCCCTCGAGGGCAAGATTCCCGTCACGGGCACCTACGGCGTGTTCGCCTCGGGCCGCCCCTGGGACCAGATCCGCACGACCATCTGCTACGACAACCTGAACGTGAAGATCGCGGGCGCTCACGGCGGCATCTCGGTCGGAGCGGACGGAGCCACCCACCAGGCGCTCGAAGAGATCTCCCTGATGGCGATCCTGCCCAACATGAACCTGTTCGTGCCCTGCGACGGTCCCGAGACCGAGCGGGTCTGCGACGAGGCGATCATGAAGCTGCACGGGCCGGCGTACATCCGCTTCGCCCGCGAGGCGACGCCCGTCGTCACCACCGACAAGACCCCCATGGTGCTCGGCAAGGCGAACGTCATCCGCTACCGCGGCCGGGCGGATCGGTTCGTCGACGCCTTCGAGACGGTGCTCGCCGACCAGTACCGGAGCGAGCAGGAGGACCTGGCGCTGTTGGCCTGCGGCCCCATGGTGCCCGAGGCCATGCGCGCCGCCTACATCCTCAAGGAGGAGTTCGGCCTCGAGACGCGGGTCGTCAGCTTCCACACCCTCAAGCCGATCGATCGCGCGGCCATCATGGCCGCCGCCCGGGACACGGGGCTCGTCGTCACCTGCGAGGAGCACCAGCGCGGCGGCTTCGGCGGGCTGGTCGCCACGGTCATCAACGAGGAGCGGGACTACCAGATGCCGCTGCTCTTCGACATGGTGGGCGTGGACGATCGCTTCGGCGAGTCGGGTGGCCCCTGGGAGCTGATGATCCAGCTGCACCTCACGGCCGAGCACATCGTGGCCAAGGCCCAGAAGCTCCTGGCCCGCAAGCAGAGCGATCGCCCGCTGGCCGTTCGCTAGTTGAAGCCGAGGACCGGGGGACGCCAGGCGTCCCCCGGTCTTTTTCATGGGTCGGTGAGGTTCGCCGCCGTATCAGCTCTACGAGGCAGCCGATGGCACCACGGGCAGCTGAATTTCGAGCAGGACGTTCTCGAAGTCGGTGTGTTCCACTTCGCGGCCGAACAGATGCAGCTCCCGGTACGGTCCGGCCGAGGTAAAGCCGTTGGAGCCTGCCCAGAGAAACAGGGCAAAAACCGCCTGGCCGGCATCCATGAAGCGACCGCGATGGATCACGCTGGCGACCTGAGGCTGAGCGGGTAGGTCGTAAACCCGTAATGCCTCCGGGATCCGCCGGGCCGTCCCGGAAACCGCCATCGCCGCCTCCATGTCGAACATCTCCAGCTCCGGATCCATGTCGGGACGCAGGGCGAGACCGTGATACAAGGCGAGCTCGGGCGCCAGGGGCTTGAGACCGGAGGCATGCACCTTCTCGTACAGCTCTCGATAGAGCACGCAGCGATCGGTTTCCATGGCTGCGAGGGTCGGGATCACGCCCCGCAGCGACGCGATGCGAAGCGAGGGCTGGGACTTGAGCACGACCTCGTAGGCGGGAAGTTGGCCCTCTTGCTCGATCTGACGCAGTCTCGCCTCGACCCGGGCCAGCCGGGCGCGATCCTCCGCGAGCTGGCGCGCCAGTTCCTGCTGCTTGGTTTCGAGCAGGCTGCGCAGCCGTTCGGCAGGCAGATCGACATCCAGGAGCGTCGCGATCTGCTCCAACGAGAGCCCCAGATCCTTGAGGGCCAGAATGCGGTTCAGTCGCGGCAGTTGGTCGGCCTGGTAGTAGCGATAGTCCGTAGCGGCATCGACGTGCGAGGGTTTGAGCAGGCCCAGCTCATCGTAATGACGCAGGGTCCGAACCGAAACCTGCCCCAATTGCGAGAACTCTCCGATTCTGAACAAGGCCATCGCTAACGCCTTCCCCTTGACTCTCTCGCTACGGCAGACTTCATGCTAGCCAAACAGCCACCAACTGGCAACTTGGACCATCGCACGTTCGAGAAAGGCGACTCCCCATGACCCCTTCAAACCTTCACGTCATCATCGGTGCCGGCCCCCTGGGCTTGAGCTTGGCCGAGCAACTCCTCGCCCAGGACCAGCCCGTTCGGCTCGTCAGTCGGCGCGCTCGACCTCTTTCAGGCACGCTGCGCGCCGCGGAGGTCTTCGCGGCGGATGTGAGCGTTCCCGATCAGGCGCGTGCTGCCTGCGTGCGGGCCAGCGTGATCTATCACTGTGCGGTACCGCGCTACACCGATTGGGTCGCCCAATGCGCTCCCCTGATGGCCGGCATCCTCGAGGGTGCGGCCACGAGCGGGGCGAAGCTGGTTTACGGTGACAACCTCTACGCCTACGGCCCCGTCGTCGGCCCCATCCATGAAGGACTGCCCGCCGCTGCCCGGGATCGCAAGGGGATGGCCCGTGCCCAGGTGGCCGACATGCTGCTCTCCGCCCATGCGCGGGGCCACGTTCGCGCCACCATTGGTCGCGCGTCCGATTTCTTCGGGCCCAGGGTGTTGATGTCTGCGATGGGCGAGCGTGTGTTCGGCGCCTTGCTGGCAGGTCGCCCGGCGGAAATGGTGGGCGATCTGGATCTGCCGCACACGTGGACCTACCTCGAAGACTTCGCGCGAGCACTCATCGTTCTGGGCGAGCGAGACGAGGCGCTCGGTCAGATCTGGCACGTTCCCAGCGCGCCAACCCTGACGACGCGCCAGTTCCTCCAGGAAGTGTTCACGCAGCTGGGTCTCTCTCCCAACGTCCGGGTGACGCCCAGCTGGCTCATCCGGACACTGGGCATGGTCGTCCCGCTCTTGCGCGAGGTCTCGGAGATGCTTTACGAGTTCGAAAAGCCCTACGTCGTCGACCACGGCAAGTACGAGCGAGCGTTCGGGAACGCGGCGACGCCCCATCATGAAGCGATCCGCAGGACCCTTGTCTGGTACCGTGCGGATCGCTGAAGGGTCGCTCGATGCCTAGCGCAGCGAGCCCAGGTGCTTGGTCAGGATCGCCATCTGCGGCCGGTCCTGGCCGTTGAGCGGCTCCAGGGAGAGCGGATAGTTGGCCGGCCACCAGGGACCGCCGGCCCAGCAGGCGCCTCCCATGCCCTCGGCATCGATGTAGGTGAAGAAGCGATCGAGGACCGTCAGCCAGCGTGCATCGTCGGCCGGGATGCCGTACCCTCCGAAGAAGCCGCGCGCATGGCGGGTCTTCAACCAAGCGGTGAAGACCTTGGCGCGGGTCACGCCGATGTCCATGCCGACGCCGGCCGTGTCGTAGCTGCTCACCGTCTTGCCCGAGGCGTCCTTGCTGCTGACGTAACGGCCGGTCGAGTCCGCGTCGAAGAAGATGCTCGCCTCGTACATGAAGCGGCCCTGCGGATCCTTGACGTCCAGGTCACGGTTGGCCTTGTCCCAGCTGCCGGCGTTGCTCCAGCCGTCGCCACCCACCAGGACCAGGCGATCGGGATCCGCGGCGCGCACCCCGTCCATTCCGGCCTGCGCAGCCGCGGGCCAGAGGCCTTGCATGTCATGGGGCTCGTCCGTCAGGCTCACGGCGTAGACCGCCTGATTGCCCTTGTAGTGGGCCGCCATCTTCTTCCAGAAGTCCGAAAAGGCGGCCGTGGGCACTTCGGGCGAACCGATGGGATGGAAGGCCGCCATGGTGATGCCGGTCGCTCCCGGCACCCGGATATAGCGGTGGGCGCGGTTGTGGGGCTCGAGCACCACGTGCATGCCGCGGCTCTGGATGGCCGCGACCACGCCGTCCAGGCGAGAGAGCTCGGCCGCGTCGAGCTCGCCGAACAAGGTCCGCTGCGTCCGTTCCCAGAGGAAGGGGAGGCGAATGAGGGTCAGGCCCTTGCTCTTGTAGTAGTCGAGCGCCTTCGGGGCCGGGTAGACGTAGTCGGTGCCATAGACCCCGGGGATGCTGTCCGGCTGGGAGTTCATGTAGAACTCACCGCCCGCCAGGTTCACGCCTCGCCGGTAGCCCGAGGCGTCGGAGGCTTGCAGGGCGGTCGAGTCGACCGAGGGAAGGTGGGAGGTCGCGGTCGTTCCGCAACCGGTGAGCAGCAGCAGCAGGGCGGCAATGAGGCTGGAATTCTTCATGGGGTCGCGAGTCTCCTAGAGGTCCTTGGGGGTGTAGACGAAGATGAAGTGACCGAGCGGCTGCTTCACCACTCCGTCTCCGACGGCCCAGCGGGGCGGGTTGTACTGGAGCGAGTCGTCGTAGTAGTGGTTGGGGTCGATCCCGCTCGGATCCTTGCCCGCGAGGGCCTCGCGCGAGATGGCGACCAGGTCGTCCCAGTTCTCGATCTGGCTGGTGGGAAGGAAGAATTGGCTGTAATTCTCGGCGTTGCCGGCCCGGTTCTGGAGGTACCAGGCGGACAGGAAGTTGGGCTGGCTCTTGACCCCGCCCTGGACGAGGTTCTGGACCGTGGTCTTGTAGGCGGCCGCCGTGCGGGCGATGACGTAGCCGGCGCCGACCACCGAGGCCCGGTAGTTGGCATTGCCCGTCTTCTTGTAGCGGGTGACCTCTCCCCGGGCCTCGGCCGAGAGGGAACGCGCCAGGAACTCGACTTCCGCATTATCGGTCGGGCGGTTCACCCACCACTTCCAGTACTGGGCATCGGCCATCAAGAGGCTCGACTGCGGCCGCTCGGCCGGAGATTTCACAAAGGTCGAAGTGCCGCAGCCCGTCACGAACGTGGCCAGCAGCAGGGTCATCAACAGATGTTTCATGGCGTTAGGTGCATCCCTTTCGGGTCAATCGTCGTGAGTACAGTAAAGGAATCGTTATTTCGGCGTTATAGCTTGCTTAAAATCCGAGTCCGGGGCGACCCGCCGGATCCTCCGACCGGAGGCGGCTTTGGGGAATTTTCTAATCCAGGGATCACGCAAGCTTAAAGTAAGCTTAAAGAGTCGGCGGTCGGACGCGACAAAACGCCCGTCATCCCGACTTGCGCCGGTATGACGGGCGAAATGGTGACGACGGGCTAGTGCTGGCCGTCGAAGTTCAGGACGAACTTGGCGAAATAGGGGTAGTCCTTGGACTTGAAGCCGAAGGTCTGCATCTCGGCGAGGGCCTGCTCGCCGGTGTAGTGGTCGAAGGCGATCCGGTAGGCGGCCACCATGGTGCCCGTGCGATCGCGCCCGTGGAAGCAGTGCACGTAGACAGGCTGGTTCTTCGGATCGGAGACCGTGTCGAGGAACTGTTGCACCATGTCGCGCGGCACCTCGCCCCAGGGCGGCAGGGGAATGGAGACGAACTTGACCCCCGCCTTGGCGGCGGCCTCGCGCTCCGCGCTGACCTGGGAGACCTCCTGCTTCGGCGCGCCCATCAGGTCGATGTCGGTCTTGACGCCCATCCGGTGCAGGGTGGAGAGGTCGGCCTCGGTGGGCAGGCCGCCCCGGTACAGGTCGTCATTCACCTGCTTGAAGTTCTCGACCTTGGGCGCGACGTCGCTCGCCCGGACCGTGACCGCGGAGGTCGGGGCCAGTTGCGGCAGGGATCCGCAGCCGGCCAGTAGCAGCATCGTTCCAAGCATCCAGGGCGTTACGCGCATGGGACCTCCTCGTGACGTACCCAGGTTATCGGACCCCCATGGGCCGAAGATGCTTGAAACCCCTCAACCACAAGCGAACCTTAACGTTCCGTTCCCCCCGTGAGCTCCCGGTAGTGCTCCCGCTCCTGCTGGTTGAAGGCGGCGAGCAGGCCGGCGGGTCCGACCCCGTGCGCGAGTTCGAGCAAATCCACGCGCAGCTTGCCCTGGGCATCGTACTGGCTGCTCAGGCAGCCCATGTCCCGGGTCTCGACGTGCCAGCCGGTGAGCCGTCCCACCACGTAGTTGCCCGCCTGGAAGGCCTCGAACTCCGCGTTCAGGCTGCAGAAGTCGCAGAAGCCCAGCGTCTGGTAGAGGGCGCGCTGGGCGCTGAACGAGGCCTTGAAGCCCCGGGCGAGGGCGCCGGCATCCCCGCCCAGTCCCTCCTGGGTGGCGAGCTGGAACTGGGCCGAGTGACGCACCTCGTGGATCAGGAGCAACAAGGAGGCGTACGGGTTCTTCTCCTGGGCGATCGCCTCCGGGTACAGGATCACCTTGCCCGTCCCGGGCACCGCCGGGTCGAAGTCGAAGTAGCTGGGGATCCGGCTCGGACCGTCCTGGATCACCAGGGGCGGCAGCGTGAAGCCCATGACCTTGCCTTCCAGGGCCATCACCTGCTTGAGGACCGCGACCTGCTGCTCCCAGGTGAGGGTGTCGTAGCGAGCGATCGCTTCTGCCAGCGCCGGCTGCGCCTGGATGGCCGAGACCAGGGCGTCGCGCTGGGGCCGGACGCTGCGATCGACTGCCTGCAGGAAGGGCAGCGACTCGGGCTGGAGGGAGAAGGCCGCGGGGGCCTTGGCCTCGATCTCGGGGTGGGCGAGGAACGTCGCCACGTCACCCGAGGCCCGGGCCACCTCCTTGGCGGCGGCGGGACGGACGGTCGGCGCGAGGCCACAGCTGGCCACCAAGAGGGCGAGCAGGGGAGCGAGAACGGGTTTGGTCGGCATGCGAGTCTCCTTGCGGCAGTAGTTAAGAACGGGTTATCAGCATGCGCGAGCCCGCCCCGGGCTCGCAACGCCGCCTGTGACACTTTCGAAAGCGTCCCGGTTTCGAAGCGGCACCTGCGGGCAAGAGGAGACTATGAAGGTCTTCATCAACCGCAAGAGTGCCACTCCGATCCACGACCAGCTCTGCGCCCAGATAGGCCAGCTCGTCGCCTCCGGCACGCTCGGGCCCGGCGAGCGCCTGCCGAGCATCCGGGGCCTCGCCCTTCGGCTCGGGATCCACCACAACACGGTGCAGGCCGTCTACAAGACGCTCGCCGCCCGGGGGCTGCTCGACATCAAGGAGGGCAGCGGCGTCCGGGTGGTCGATCACGGACGGGCGCCGGATGGCTGGCGAGAGGGGCTCGCCCTGCGCGCCATGGCCGCCTACTTCGTGGCCCAGGCGCGTGCCCAGGGGCACGACGACGCGGCCATTCTCGAGGCGTGCCGTGACGCCCTGGGCGCGAGCGCCACTCGGGTGGTGGTCGTGAACCCGCACCCCGACCTCCAGCGCCTCTACCTGCACGAGCTCGGGCGCCAGCTCGACCTGCCGCTCGCGGCCATGACCCTGGAAGAGGTCGTGGCCACGCCTTCAGGCGCGCGGGCCGCGTGTTGCTTTCTCACCTCGACCAACCATGCGGCGAGCCTGCAGGAGGTCCTCGGTCCCTCGCAGGCCCCGGTCATCTTTCGCCTCGCGTCGACCGACGGGCTCTTCGCCCGGATCCGAACGCTCGGGCCGGACGCCATGGTGGGGGTGGTCTCGTCCTCGCCCCGCTTCCGGTTCCTGACCCGCGAGCTCATCTCAGGGGTGCTCGAAGAGAGCATGGTCATCGACGCCGACCTCGAGGGCGACGAGCGCCTGACCTCTGCCCTGCGTCTTTCGGGTCTCATCGTCACCGACTCGCTGGGCGACGAGGCCGTCCGGCGTGCGACGAGCGTGCCCGTCCACCGCTACAACCTGCTCTCGGACGAGAC
>DATNQJ010000347.1:0-16765 GCA_036704085.1 Stenomitos sp. | reverse complement strand
GAAGACGCCGGCCGAGGCGGCCCGGGCGCCGGGCGGGGTCACGTAGACGATGACGGGGAGCCGCGAGGCCTCGAAGGCCTGCACGATGTCGCGCATGGCCGTGTCCAGCCCGCCCGGCGTGTCGAGCTGGACCAAAATGGCGCTGTCGGAGCGGGAGTTGGCCACGCGCACGGCGCGCTCGACGTAGCCGGCGACGACCGGCGTGATGGGGCCGCGGATCTCGAGGGTGGCGACGCGCGGCACCTGCGCCCAGGCCCGGCCGCCCAGGAGGATCGACCACCCGAACGCCAGCAAGGCCAACCAGCGACTCCACGCGCGCACAGCGCCCCCTTTCGCAACCTCCGTCGCGGCAGCAGCATACCGCGCCCGCCGGCCGTTAGCAAGCAAGGGACGGGCGCTAAAAACACCCCCTGCGAGGCAGGGGGTGCCGGGGATGGTGAGCGGAAGCTAGCGGGTCTCGGGGGCGACCGTCGCGCTCGACTCCTTGGCGGCGAGCTGCTTGGCCTGGCGGGACTCGAGGAAGAAGACCAGGAGCAGGATGCCCACGCCCACGTCGATGCAGATGTCCGCGATGTTGAAGATGGGGAAGAAGTTCTTGCCGTGCCACTGCGCGTCGAACATGTCGACCACGTACTGCAGCCGGATGCGATCGCTGAAGTTGCCGAGCGTGCCGCCGAGCAGGAGGCCGAGGGCGAGCACGTGGCCGAGGGTCTTCTCCTTGAGGCGCCACTCGTAGACGAGGATCGCGATGGCGACCGCCGCGGCGATGCAGGCGAGGCCCCACACCTGGCCCGAAAAGGCGCTGAAGGCGGCCCCGATGTTGCGGACGTAGGTCAGCGCGAAGAAGCCGTTGATGAGGGGGATGGACTGGTAGAGGCCCATGTGGTCCACGACCCAGAGCTTCACCCACTGATCGGTCGCATAGACCGCCATGGCCAGGAAATAACAGGCGAGGCTCGCGAAGGACTTCTTGGTCAAGGTAGGGGCACCTCCAGAGGGCTTAAAACGGCCCGAGACGGGCAAAAAACTGCCTCAGTATACCGGATGGATCCGCCCAGCACAACCAGCCTTATGGCCCAATCGGCTGGTCGTTACGACGAAGGAAGGGGCCAGGCGATCGCCTGGCCCCTGAAGCCCTCTTGGCTAGAAGGTCACGTACATCCCCCAGGTCCCGTCCGGAGTGAGCTTGCGCACCGCGCCGACCCGGAAGATGACCACCTGGCGTCCCATGAAGGCCGTCTTGACCCGCACCTCGCCGCCGGCGGTGGGGTGCGGCTCGAAGGCCGCGCCCGCGTTCCAGGCATCGCCCGCCTCCACGAAGGCCGTGGCGTAGAGCTTGTTGAAGTAGAGCGGTCCGAACTGGTAGTCGAGATGCCCGTTGATCGGCATGGTGTACTCGAGGCCCGTGTAGGCGATGCGGTTGCCCGCGAAGGACCCCACGTTGTAGCCGCGCAGGGGGACGAGGCTGCCGCCGCCCTGGACGCCGCCCAGGAACATGGGCATCGCGTCGCCGTTGGACATGGCGAACTGCCAGCGCCACGCGAGGTTGTGCCGCCAGTCCGGGAGGATGGGGAAGTACCGCTCGCCGCCGACGGCGTACTGGGCGAAGTCGAAGTCCGAGCCGAGGGCGTGGTCCGACAGGGTGAAGCTCGCGCCGAGCCGGTAGCCCTCCGACGGGTTGAGATCCGCATCCGAGGTGTTCTTCACCCGGGCGTCCGACCAGCCCAGGCTGAGGGTCTGGAGGCGACCGCTCCTCAGGCCGAGCCCGGTGCCGCCGCTGGGTGCCTGCAGGACCGAGAGGTTGGCGAGGCCGACGGCTGCGGTGAGGGTCTGCGAGCCGATGTTGGTCTGGGTCATCGCCGACAGGCCCTGCTCCCGCTCGTAGTAGAGCGAGTCGTAGAGGCGGGCCGGATCGATGGTCTTGGCGATGCCGACGTTCGGCGTGTCGTAGAGGGTCACGCCCCAGGTGGCGTCGCTCATGCGGTTCACGTAGGTGGCCGCATAGCTGAAGCGCTGACTCATCAGGCCGAGCCGGACGTCGAGGCCCAGCTGCTGCTTGTCGAGGATGTCGCTGTAGAGGGCGAGCATGCCGAGCTGGCTGCCGCGCTCGTCCGAGGTGAGCTGCGGCATGATGATGTCGTTGGTCATGGTCGGCTCGTAGCCGCGGGTGTGCCACGAGTCGGGCAGCTGGTGGCCCAACGTCGGGGTCTCGCCCGCCGCGAGCTTGACCCCGGGCTGGACGTCCTTGGGAGCCTGGTAGGCCACCTTCTCGCCTGCCTCCGGGGTCCAGGCGCGCACCTCGGCGCCGATCGAGTGGTAGGAGACGTAGAAGATCCGGCCGTCCGGGGCGATCGCCGGCGCCGAGGCCCCGGTGTAGACCTTGCTGAGCTGCGTGAGCTCCCGCTTGCCCTTCATGGACAGGCGGTAGAGGTTCTGCATGCCGTCGCGATCGCTCGAGAAGACGATCGAGCCGCCGTCAGGCGCCCAGACCGGGAACTGGTCGATGACCTCGGGCTTGCCGTCCGTGAGCATGGTGACGTGGCCCGAGAGCGGATCGATCGTCGCGAGCTTGCCGCCCTCGCCGGTCGCATAGACCGAGGCCACCATCATGCGGCCCTTGGGATCCCAGCTGAGGCCGTCGGCATGCCGGTCGGCCAGGCTCGTGCTCGGGATCTCGAGGGCCTTGAAGGACTTGGTGTCGAAGAGCTTGACGACCGTCTTGCCGTCCTTGGTCTCGACGTAGGCCACCTGGCTGCTGTCCGGGCGCCATGCGGGGCTCGTCGCGTTGGCATCGGTGGTCAGCTGCTTGGTGTAACCGGTCTTGAGGTCGTAGAGGTACAGATCGAAGCTCGGCTCGTCGTCGTGGTTCGAGCCGACGGCCGAGACTACCAGCTGCTTGCCGTCGGGGCTCCAGGTGTAGCTGGAGACCCGGCCCTTGCCGACGGACAGCTCGCGGACGTTCTGGCCGTCCACGTCGGCGATCGCCAGGCTCAAGAAGCCCATCACGTGACCGCGCAGGTAGAGGTAGCCGTCCTGATGGCGGCTGGTGAGATAGGCGAGCTTCTTGCCGTCCGGGCTGAGGCTCGGCGCCACGTTGACCTCACCCTTCTCCGAGCGGACGAGAAGCTGGCTATCGGCCAGGTGCTCCGCGACCCCCTTGGTCTGCTGGGCGTAGTGCTGCTTGAGATCGGCGCGCCAGGCCTCCTGGATCTCCGGGAAGGGCTTGCCGATGGCCTTCTCGAGGGCCTTGGTGAAGGTCGACTCCTCGCCCGAGCGCATGATCTTGAAGAGCGTCGCGATCTTGTCCTTGCCGTAGGTGTCGAAGATGTAGCGGGTGAGGGAGTAACCCTCGTTGTAGCCCGCCGCCCCCGCGACCACACCCAAGAGGGGGAAGTTCTCCCGCTCGGTGTTGGTCAACAGCGTGTTGGACAGGGTGTGCAGGCGCAGCATCCGGTCGTTGGAGGTGTACCAGTACTCGGCCTCGTACTGCGCGATGCCCTCGAGGAACCAGGTGGGGATGGTGCCGAGGTTGCTCAGGCGCGAGATCGGCAGATCGCTCTGCAGGGCCAGGAAGGTGATGACGTGGGCGAGCTCGTGGCCCACGAAACGCTCGGTGCCGATCTGGCTCGAGGCCGCGAGGATGGGATCGAGCTGGATCCGGGTCTTGATGGGCTCGGCGTAGCCGTTGAAGAAGTTGTCGCGGCTCACCACGATGGGGATCCGCTCCTTGGCCTCGACCCCGAAGTCCTTCTCCAGATGGGGGAGGTTGTTCTCGGCGGCAGCCGCCATGCGGCGCGCCGTCTGCTCCTCGCCCTGGTAGTAGTGCACCTGGAAGTGCGGGGTCTCGAGGACCGTCCACTGGCGGTTCGTGTGATTGGGACTGGCCCAGGCGGTCATCGGGAGCAGGCAAACGGACGCGGCGACGGCGATAGCCCATGAGCGATGGTGCACCGGTGACCTCCTGATTGAATTGTGAGGGAAATGTTACGCCAAACGCAGCATACCCACACGCTTTGAAGGCTAACCGGCTTGTTATGTAAACTTGAATAAATTCTTGCCCCCTTGGAGGGATCGTTTCGTCTCCGTTAAACTTTTAACACTCGGGGTATATACCGCTCAGTTGGTTGGTACTTTCCGTCGATCCGCACTGGGCGGGGGCTTGCAGGCTTCCGGAGCCCCGTCCTCTCGACCCGCAAAGGAGATCCCCGCCTGATGTCAGCCAAGATTCTGGTCGTCGACGATGAACCCTCGATCGTGAAGTCGATCCAGTACTCGCTGGAAAAGGAAGGCTACCAGGTGACCACCGCCTCGGATGGCCAGGCCGCCGTGGAGGCAGCCCGCCGCGAGAAGCCCAACCTGGTCATCCTGGACGTCATGCTCCCGAGCCTCGACGGCTACGAGGTGTGCCGCCAGATCCGGGCCGAGATGCCCATTCCCATCATCATGCTGACGGCCAAGGGTGAGGAGATCGACAAGGTCGTGGGCCTGGAGATCGGCGCCGACGAGTACGTCACCAAGCCCTTCAGCCTGCGTGAGCTGTTGGCCCGCATCAAGGCGCTCCTGCGTCTGGTGGCCCGCTACCAGGAGGTCAAGCAGGTCCAGCCGGACCGCATCGAGATCGGCGACCTGGTCATCGACACGGCCCGCCACGAGGTCACCCTGTCGGGCAAGGTCCTCAACCTCACGCTCAAGGAGTACGAGCTCCTCAAGCTGATGGCCATCAACGCGAACAAGGTCCTGTCCCGCGAGTTCCTGATCGAGCAGGTGTGGGGCTACGACTTCACGGGTGAGGGCCGCACGGTGGACGTCCACATCCACTGGCTGCGGGAAAAGATCGAGAAGGACCCCAACAACCCCATGCGCATCCAGACGGTGCGCGGCGTCGGTTACCGCTTCGAGCGCCGTGTTCGCGCAGACGCCAAGTAAAGGTCCCACCAACCCCCTGGCGCGGCTGTCCCTATCGGGGCAGCCGCCTTTAACCATCACGGTCGGCGTCACGACGCTCTCCGGACTGGTCTCGGGCCTCCTCTTGCTGTACCTGGCCAAAGAGGGAGCCCTGGCCGGAGGGGCCTGGCCCCTGGTGCTCGCGGCCTGGCTCGGCGGGGTCGTCCTCACCTCGACCTTGAGCTACACCGTCGGCGGCGCCATCTGGGGCCCGTACTCCTTGCTCCACCGGGCGATCGACATGATCACCGCGGGGGACTTCAACTTCCCGGCCGAGCCCAACACCCAGGAGGCCCGCCACCTCTTGGCGGGCATACGCCAGATCGCCGAAGAGCTGCAGCACTACCGCGGCATGCGCATCGACAAGCTCATCCTCGAGAAGAACGAGCTCGAGGCGGTCCTCAACTCCATGGCCGACGGCCTGGTCATCTACGATCTGGACTTCCACCCGGTGATGGTGAACCCCGCCCTGCGCCAGATGGCTCAGCCGGGCACCCCGCACACGGCCTTCCTCGACTCGGCCAACCTCTTCCTCGACCGGTGGGTCCACCCCGAGGCCCTGCAGGAGATCGAGCTGGCCATGCGCCAGGCCCCCGAGCGGCCGCGCACGGATCTCGTCGAGCTGGTGGAGCCCAAGCAGTTCCTCAAGCGCTTCTCGAGCCCCCTCTACAACGCGGACCGGGTCCAGGTCGGGCACGTGGTCATCTACCACGACATCACCCCCGAGATCGTCGCGGACCGCCTCAAGAGCGAGTTCATCGCCAACGCCAGCCACGAGCTGCGCACGCCGGTCACCTCGCTCAAGGTGCTGGTGGAGAGCCTGCTCGACGGAGCCGCCGAGGATCCGGACATGCGCAAGTCCTTCCTGGAGGACACCTACCGGGAGGCCGATCGGCTGCATGCCCTGGTCAACGACCTCCTGGACCTCGCCGCCCTCGAGGCCAAGGACAAGCTGAAGCTGCAGGAGGTGGACGCCGCCCGGGTCATCGAGGAGGCGATCGCCACCGTGCACCCGCAGGCCGCTCAGCGCGAGATCCGGCTCGTTCTCCGCGTGCCCGAGGCCCTGCCCGTGCGGGCGGACCGGGTGCGCCTGCGCCAGATCCTGGTCAACCTCCTCGCCAACGCCGTCAAGTTCACGCCGAACGGCGGCCAGGTGACCCTGGAAGCCCTGGAGACGCCCGAAGGCGCCCTGTTCCAGATCAGCGACACGGGCATCGGCATCCCCGCGGCCGATCTGCCGCACATCTTCGATCGCTTCTTCCGGGTCACGCGGGGCCGCTCGCGCCTGCAAGGCGGCAGCGGACTCGGCCTGACCATCGTCAAGCAGGCCGTCGACGCCCACCAGGGCACCATCTCGGTCGAGAGCACCGAGGGCGAGGGGACCACCTTCTCCTTCACGCTCCCCCACGCCAATCGCCACGAATTATCCCAAGCTTAACAACCTCTTTCCGCTCCCTTTACCGCCTCCGCGGGCCAACCCGCGATAAGGAGAGCAACGGAGTTTTCGCGAGGAGGTTCAAGATGCGTGTTGGTGCTTCGCCCTACGTTCCCATGGTGCGCCGTCCGGTGGTGGCGGCCGGTGGCGGCACGACCGCTGCTCCCACTCCCGCGGCGCCCCCCTCGGCGCCCGCGACGATCGCCAAAGGCGAGCCCAATCCCAGCGCCCCGCAGGGCTCGTTCGACGTCAAGGCGCTCGGCATGAAGGTCCAGAGCTTCCTGAGCAACATCTGGGACACGGTCATCGGGCCCTTCATCAAGAGCCTCTTCGGGATGTTCGGCGGCTAGACCCCGCACACGGGACAGGCTGGATCGGCGGCGTAGCGCATGCGCTCCACGTCCATGGTCCAGCCGTCATAGGTCCACAAGACGCCCGCAAGGGGGCTCTTTTCTCCCAGCAAGAGCCGGATCGCCTCCTGGGCCTGGACCGACCCGACGATCCCCGCTGTCGCCCCCATCACCCCCGCCACCTCGCACGACCGCTCCGCGCTCGCGGGCGCGTCGGGAAAGAGACACCGGTAGCAGGGGCTCCCCCCGGCCTCGAACACCGTCACCTGACCGAAGAACCTCCAGATCGCCCCATGCACCCAGGGCTTGCGTTGCTCGACGCAGGCCCTGTTCAGCGCATGGCGGGTCTCGGGGTTGTCGCTGCCGTCCACCACGACGTCCGCCGCGGCCACCAGCCGCGCGGCATTCTCGTCGGTCAGGCGTTCGGCCCGGGCGTCGACCCGTACCAACGGGTTGAGGTCGGAGAGCCGCCGCGCCGCCGAGGCCACCTTGGGCTGGCCCAGATCGGCGGTCCCATGCAGGATCTGGCGCTGGAGGTTGGAGAGGTCCACGGCATCCGGATCGACGAGGGTCAGGCTCCCCACCCCCGCGGCGGCCAGGTAGAGGGCCACGGGCGAGCCCAGCGCCCCGGCCCCCACCACGAGCACCCGGGCCTGCGAGAGGCGCTTCTGACCTTCGTCACCGACCTGCGGCAGGACCAACTGCCGGCTGTAGCGCCTCAGCTGGGACACCTCCTCCGGGTCGAAGGGCTCTGGCACCGAGGGTGCGAGCGCGGCAGACCCGTCGACCCCGGAGGCCTCCAGTCGGCTCAGCTCGTCGCTGAAGCAGGCCCGGCGGGCGACATGGCGTAGGAGCACCGCCTCGAGATCCGCGACGTCGCGCCCCTGCTCGGCAGCCAGACACGACACGCATCGCAAGGTCAGCTCCCGACCGAGGGCACGATTGAAGAGGTCTTCGTGGGGGCTCAACGCGGCGCCGCAGCGGCCGCACAGAGCCAGGGAACGAGGCGCATCGGACATACCCCATTCTAGCGCATGCTCAGCGCTAAGTACGGACGTGCCTACCGGGGGACGGATCTAGAATCGTGGAAGGGCCATTCCGCCCGGTAGGGACCTGCCATGACCGAACGTTCTGACGCCGCGCGCCGGCTCCCCGTCGCTCGAGACCTCTGCATCACCGTGGGGCTCTGCGTCCTGGTCGCCTTCTCCTGGTCGATACCGTCGGACGTCTACACCACCTCCACGGACTACCTCCCGCTGCACCTCGCCCTCGAGACGCTCAGCATCATCGGCGCGAGCCTCATCTTCGCGATCGGCTGGATGGTCTCGACGCAGGAGCGCTCGGTCCGGGAAACCGTCCAGGCCTCGGCTTTCCTCGCCGTGGGCCTGTTGAACCTGGGACACATGCTCTCGGTGCCGGGAATGCCCCTGCTCGTGAGTCCGAGCAGCTACGAGAAGGGCATCGTCTTCTGGCTCGCCGAGCGCTTGTTGTCGGCTGGTGTGCTCCTCTGGGCCTCGTTCACGCCCGAGCGCCCCCTCGCGTACCCCCGGCAGCGCCTCCAGTACCTGATCCCCTTCCTGGCCTTCACGGCCTGCGTCTACTGGGCCACCCTCTACCATGAGGCCGATCTGCCCCACACCTTCCAGCTCGGCCATGGGCCGACGCCCCTGAAGATCGGCCTCGAGGTCGTGATCCTGGCCCTCAACCTCTCCGCCGCCCTCTTATACTGGCGAGGGAGCACGCGGAGCGCGACCCCTCGCGACTCCCGGCTGCGGGCCTATGGCTCCCTGCTGATGGGGCTGGGCGAGGTCTATTTCACCCAGTACCGGACCGTGACGAGCCTGACCTTCGCCCTGGGACACGTCTTCAATGCGGCGGGCCTGTTCCTGTTCGCATGGGTCCTCTTTGCCAGCAAGTTCCTGCGGCCCTACGCCGCACTCGCCGAGTCCAAGTCCGCCCTGCAGAGCAGCGAATCGAAATACCGGCTCATCGCGGACAACATGCGGGATCTCGTCATGACGCACCGTCCCGACGGGTGCATCACCTTCGCCTCCCCGTCGGCACGGGAGCTGCTCGGCTACGAGACGGACGAGCTACTCACCCGGTCGTTCGAGGCCATCGTCCACCCGGAGGACATGCCCGCCATGCGCAAGCGCATCGCCGCCCTGGCCGCCGGAGAGGACCGCCCCCCCGCGCGCTACCGGCTGAGGACGAAGGAGGGGCTCTATCACTGGTTCGAGACCGTCTCCAAGCCCCTGCGCGGGGAAGGCGGCGAGGTCATCGGCTTCCAGAGCACCAGCCGGGACATCAGCGAACGCATGGCCGCCGAGCGCAAGATCCATCGTCTGGCCTACTACGACTCCCTCACGGGGCTCCCCAACCGCTACATGCTGCAAGACCACCTGCGGAGGAGCCTCCTGCAAGAAGCGGCCGACCGCGCCAGGATCGCGGTCATGTTCCTCGATCTCGACCACTTCAAGTCCGTCAACGACTCCCTCGGGCACCCGGTGGGCGATCGCCTGCTCCAGATCATCGCCCGCCGGTTGTCGGCAGCGGTGCGCTCCGGAGACGTGGTGGCCCGCATGGGCGGCGACGAGTTCGTGCTGGTCCTGCCCGGGGCCAGGGGGGTCGACAACGTCCGGCCCCTGGCCCAGAAGCTCCTGGAGGCCGTCTCCGAGGAGATGCTGCTCGAAGGGCACGACCTCCAGCTCACGGCAAGCATCGGGATCTGCTTCTATCCCGACGATGGGCCGGACTCCGAGACGCTCCTCAAGAACGCGGACGCGGCCATGTACCAGGCCAAGCTGAGCGGCCGCAACACCTACCACTTCTTCACTCCGGAGCTCGGCCGGAGCACCATGGAGCGGGTCACCCTGGAAGGCCACCTGCGCCGCGCCCTCGAGCGCGCGGAGTTCGCCCTGTACTACCAGCCCCAGCTCGACCTGCGCACCGGGCACGTCATCGGGGCGGAGGCCCTCCTGCGCTGGACGAGCCCGGAGCTGGGCCCCGTCTCGCCCGCCCGCTTCATTCCCGTCGCCGAGGAGACGGGACTCATCCTCCCCATCGGCGCCTGGGTCCTGCAGACCGCATGCCTGCAAGCCAAGGCCTGGCAGGACGAGGGCCGCAAGATCCGGATCGCCGTCAACCTCTCTCCGCTCCAGTTCCGGCAACCCGATCTGCTCGACCTCCTGGATCAGCAGGCCGCCCTCACCGGCGTCGATCCGGAGGGGCTCGAGCTCGAGATCACCGAGAGCGTCCTGATGGAGAAAGGCTCGGAGATGGTCGCCAAGCTCCTCTCCATCCGCGAGCGGGGCTTTTGCCTCTCGATCGACGACTTTGGCACGGGCTTCTCGAGCCTCGCCTACCTCAAGCACTTCCCGATCGATCGGCTCAAGATCGACCAGTCCTTCGTGCACGATCTGCTCTCCAACCCGGCCGACGCGCTCATCACCCAGGGCATCGTCGCCCTGGGGCACAGCCTGAAGGCGCAGGTGATCGCCGAGGGCGTCGAGCAGGTCGAGCAGCGGGAGATGCTGCACGCGCAGGGCTGCGACGAGATCCAGGGCTATCTGATCGCGCGCCCCATGCCGGCATCCGAGTTCGACGCATGGCTTCTGGGCAACGAATCGGCTCTGGCATCCCCCCTGCCCAGCTGATTTACGCTATCATGGGGGGCATGGAAGGCTCTGTCATCACCGTCCGGGTGCGCCTCTTCGCCGCCCTCAAGGACAAGCTCGGCCGCTCGGAGGTGCCCATCACCGTGCCCGAGCCGGCCCGGGCATCGGATCTCGTCGCAGCGGTCGCCGCGACTCATCCCGAGCTGGCCCCCCTGTTGCCCGGCGTGCGCGTCGCGGTCGACCTGGGCTTCGTCCGTCCCGATCACCGGATCGAGACGGGCCACGACATCGCCCTGCTTCCGCCGGTCAGCGGCGGCTAGAAGCCACCTGCCGTGTTTCGCATCGTCCGCGCGCCCATCGAGCTGGGCCCCCTCTACGACTCCCTGCAGTCCCCGCGCGCGGGGGCCGTCCTCGTCTTCACCGGCACGGTCCGGGACCACAACGAGGGCCGATCCGTGAACCAGCTCGAGTACGAGGCCTACGCCGAGATGGCCGAAAAGCTCATGGCCGAGCTCGGCGCCGAGATGAAGGCCCGCTGGGGCCTCGAGCAGGTGACCATGGTGCACCGGGTCGGCCCGCTCGCCATCGGCGAGATCGCCGTCGCCGTCGGCGTCTCGGCCGGCCACCGGCAGGAGGCGTTCGAGGCCTGCCGCTACGGCATCGACCGCCTCAAGGCCGAGGTGCCCATCTGGAAGAAGGAGCACTTCGAGGCCGGAGCCGAATGGCTGGAGAACAAGGAAACATGGCACTCCTGAAGATCGCCAAGATCGGCCACCCCCTCCTGCGCCAGGTTGCGCGCGAGCTGAACGTCGCGGAGTTGCTACTGCCTGAGACGCAACGCTTCATCGACGACCTGATCGAGACCATGCGCGACGCCAACGGCCTGGGTCTCGCCGCTCCGCAGGTCTTCCGGTCCCTCTCGGTGGTCGCCATCGAGGGCCGCGGCCGGAATCCGCGCTATCCCGACGCGCCGACCATTCCCATGACGGTGCTGGTCAACCCGCGCTTCACCTTCCTCTCCGAGGAGCAGGAATGGGGCTACGAGGGTTGCCTGAGCATCGACGACCTGCGCGCCAACGTGCCCCGGTCCACGCGCGCCACCGTCGAGGCGCTCGATCGCGCGGGGCAGCCGGTCCGGATCGAGGCGGAAGGCTTCTTCGCCGTCGTCTTGCAGCACGAGATCGACCACCTCTTCGGGACGCTGTTCGTGGACCGGGCGGATCCCAGGACGTTCACGCACCAGCGGGAATACGAGCGCTACGTGCTGGCCGCTCCCGCTCCGCACGAGGAGGGCGCATGATCGCACGCGTTCCGTTGGGGGCCACAGGCCTCGAAGTCTCGCGCCTGGCCCTCGGGACCGGCACGACCGGCTTCAACTGCCAGTCCGCCCAGTCCCGGCAACCGGTCTCCGAGTACGCCACCCTGTTGCAGCACGCCCACGCCCTGGGCGTCAGCTTCTGGGACACCTCGGACGACTACGGCACCTATCCGCACGTCCGCGCCGCCCTGCAGGGCCTGGACCGCTCCGAGGTCGTGCTCACCTCCAAGACCTGGGCCCTCTCGGCCCGAGACGCGCGCAAGAGCGTCGAGCAAGCCCTCGACGAGCTCGGCACGGACTACCTCGATGTCTTCCTGATGCACGAGGTCGACAGCCCCGAGGAGCTCGGCCGGCGCATGGAGGCCCTCGAGGAGCTGCACCGCTGCAAGGAGGCCGGGCTGGTCCGGGCCGTGGGGCTCTCGACCCATGCCATCCTCACGCTCGAGGCGGTGGTCGGCCATCCCCTCATCGAGGTGGTCATGACCAACTACAACAAGGCCAACCTGCACATGGACGCCAACCTCAAGGACTACAGCAAGGCCCTGGAGGAGGCGCGGGCCGCCGGCCAGGGCACCTACGTCATGAAGACGCTCGCCGAGGGCAAGCTCGCCCACGACGTGGAGGACGCCGTGGCCTTCAACCTCTCCAAGCCCTGGATCGACTCGGTCACCGTCGGCGTGCGCTTCCTGCACGAGCTCGAGGAGATGGTGGCGATCGCCTCCCGCCACGATCCCCGCGGCGTGGACCGCATGCCCCTGGGCTAGCAGCGCCCACAGAAAAGCCCGCCGATCACGTCTCGGCGGGCTTTTGAGCTTTGAAAGCGCTTACACCCGCTTGCGGATGAGGTGTCCGCCGCACTTGGGGCAGGATCCGTCCTTGTTGAAGGCCACCTTGCACATGGGGCACTTGTTGTCCTTGTCCGCCTTCACCTTGCAGGTCGAGCACATGAAGACCGACTTGGGCTGATAGGCGGCTTTGTGCACGTGAACCTTGGCGGACGCGGCGGTGCCGGTGAGGACGGCTCCGGCGACCACGAGCACGGTGAAGAGTCCCGAGGATGACTTGGCCATGTTCCCTCCTATGAAATGACTCGACAACGAACCAGAGAATGCGGAGCAAGCATACCCTGGATCGGGAGGATTGTCTAAGCCCGTCCGCCCCCCTCTTGACCGCGTGATTACAGGATCCGAGGGGCAGGGAGTCTCACGGCAGACGCCGCTTCGCCGCCTCGTACTCCGCGATCATGCGCTGGACGACGTCACCCGCGGGCGGGATGTCCCGGATCAAGGAGCTCACCTGGCCGATCTCGATCTCGCCCTCGTCGAGCAGCCCCTCGTGCATGCCCAGGCGCGCCCTTCCACTGCCCAGGAGTTCGAGGAGCTCCTGCTTGGTCGCGCCGCGCTGCTCGGCGGCCGTCACCTGGTCCCGGAAGGCGTTGCGCTTGAGGCGCACCGGCACCACCTGCTTGAGGACGAGGCGGGTGTCGCCCTCCTGGGCCGTCACGATGGCCTCCTTGAAGGCCGGGTGCCCCGCGGACTCCTGGGTCGCCGCAAAGCGGGTTCCCACCTGGACCCCCGCGGCGCCGAGCGCGAGGGCTGCGGCCATGGCGCGGCCGTCTCCGATGCCGCCGGCCGCGAGCACCGGGATCGTCACGGCGTCCACCACCTGCGGCACCAGGACCATGGTGGTCGTCTCCTCGGGGCTGTTGTGGCCGCCGGCCTCGAAGCCCTCGGCCACCACCGCGTCGCAGCCGGCCGCCTCGGACTTGAGGGCGTGCTTGGCGGTTCCCACCACCTGCACGACCTTGCAGCCCCGCTCCTTGAGCATGGGCGTGTACTTCGCGGGGCTGCCGCCCGACATGAAGAAGATCCGCACCCCCTCCTCGAGGGCGATGTTCAGGCACTCCTCGGCATACTTGTAGAACAGGGGGATGTTCACGCCGAACGGCTGGTCGGTGAGGCCCTTGGCCTTCCGAACCTGCTCGCGGAAGAGCTCCGGGCGCATGGAGCCGGCTCCGACGAGGCCGAGGCCCCCGGCGTTCGAGACGGCCGCGGCCAGCTTGCCGCCGGACACCCAGATCATGCCGGCCTGGATGATGGGGTAGCGAATACCGAAGAGGGTGGTGATGCGGGTCTGAATCGAGTCGGGGACAGTCGGCGTCGTGGACATAAGCACCTCAGGATGGCGAAACGGACCTCATTCTAGCACGGAGACGATCGCCACCCCTTTCCGCACACAATAAAGCCGGCGGCCCGAAGGCCGCCGGCGATACTGAGAGCGACAAGGACGATTGCGACGACGAAGCTGCGATGCCTGGCAGTAGCTCTCAATCTTGATGGGGCCTTGATTTCAGCCCCGCAAAAGGGTTCGGGATGGGAATGCGTTAACTATAGTCGAACCGCGGAGCCCAGGTAGTTAAGGAAAGATTAAGGCAGCCTAAAGCTTCTGTAACGACCCGCCGCCGAGCGCCCCGCCGCGCGTCATCCGGCCCCTGAGAGGAGCCTCACAAAACCAGGCATGGGTCGCACCGATCGGCAGCTGGAAGGAAGCGTTTCGTTCGGCGCTCTAGAACGCCTTGTAAGCCGCCTCGGGCAGGCAGAGGCGCTCGACCGCCTCACCCCGCAAGGCCGCGTCGAGGATCTCCCCCGCGTCTTCCGCCTTGGCGCCACCGTACCAGGTCTCCAGGGGGTGGACGACCACCGTGGGCCCGAACTCGCACGGCTTCATGCAGTTGGTCCGGTTCACGAGCACCTGGCCCCTCAGGCCGCGGTGCTCGACCTCGCGCTTCAGCGCATCGAACAGGGCAACCGAGCCCTTTTCGGCGCATGACCCCTTGGGGTTGCCGGGAGGACGCTCATTGGTGCACACCAGGATGTGGATTTCGGGCAGCTTGCCCCACGTCTTCTTTTCCATGGGCCTCATTCTACCAGAACGCGCCTATACGAGGCTGGAGACGCGCCAGCGATCGCCCTCGGCCTTGCTCGAGACGAAGTCCAGGAGCCCCGCGGCCAGGGGATGCAGATCGTAGAGGCGCAGCGGGTAATAGGTCCGCCGACCCTTGATGAGCAGGTCGAGGGTCTGGTCGTCCACGCGCTGGCCACGGACGTTCGCCCCGTGCAGGATGATCATGAGGCTCTCGAGCATGTCGACGCAGCGCAGGGACTCCTCGGTCAGGCGCTGGTTGGTCATCACCCGGTCGAGCGCCAGGAGCAGCTCGTCGAAGCTGACCATCCGGCCCATCGGATAGCCCACGATCCCCTCGATGAAGGTCGCGACGGCCGACGCGTGCTCGCCCCAGAGGGCCTGCACGACCTTCTCCTGGACCAGGCGCCCACCGATCCGTCCCAGGGCCCGGGCCGCATAGCGCCGGATCTCCGGATCCGAGTCGAGCAGGGCCGCGCAGAGCGGGTCCACCACCTCCAGGTCCCGGCACATGGTGACGAGCATGTCGAGGGCCGTGGCCGCCTTGCGCCGGATGCGCACGTCGTGCTCGCTCAGGAGGTGACAGAGCGGCATGACACAGACCGGATCGCGCAGGTAGGGAATCGCCTCGACCACCCCCTCGCGGGCCGGAAAGGCCGGATCTTCCAGAAACGGCAACAGGAACTCGGCCGTGCCCGGGCGCCCGCTCGCCGTGAGCGCCTCGAGGGTCTCGGCGAGGACGTGCGGATCGCTGGCAGACGCAAAGACCTCCTTGAGCGGCTCATACGAGGCCGCGCGATCGATCTCGAGCATGGCCTTGACCAAACGCTTGGCGCCGTCGGTCGAGTCGGGCAGGAGGGTGGCGAGATGCTGGATGGACTCGGTGCCGTAGTGCATGAGCACGCCGACGGCGGCGTTATGGACCTGCTCGTCCGCGTCGAGGACCAGCCGGGCTATGCTCGGGAGGGCCGCCGGATCGCGCAGGTCCTTGAAGATGCGCAGGGCCACCAGCTTGGCACGCGGATCCGAGTCGAGCAGGACGTCCAAGAGTACAGGACCGATGTCCCCGGAGGGCACCTTGCCCAGGGCCTCGATCGTCTTGAGGCGCACGATCAGGTTGCGATCCTTCAGGAACTTGAGCAAGGGCTCGATGATGAGGGTGCTGCGAAAGTTGCCCAGCCCCTCGATCGCCGTGACCCGGATGGCGACGTCGCGATCCTCGAGTGCCTTGACCAACAGCCCGAACGCGAAGATGTCGCCACGCTCGACCAGCTCGCGGACGGCCTCCTGGCGCACCTGGGAGTTGCCGTCCCGCAGGCGGCGCGCGTAGTAGAAGCCCGTCCCCGGGATGCCCCCGCTGACGACGAAATAGACGAATTGCAGGGCCCCGAGCACGAAGATGGCGCCCACGACGGCACTGAACCCTGACAGAACCCAATTCATCGCGCCGAGCGCAAGCATACGAGCAGCCCCTCCGAGGTTGCCTTGTACCCCGCGGCATCCGGACCTAACCGCGGCCTTTGCGGCCGCTCGACCCGCGAACGCCCGGCGATCGCGTATAATGGTGGCGTGTTCCCTCCCCATGTGCCTGGGCACCCCGTTTTCCGGCCCAGAAAGAGTATTCGACCATGAAGCACGAGACCCCCAACACCCTGCTGATCGGGCTGGCCTGCGGCTGTGAGGCGACCCTCAAGAAGAATGTCGCCGATGGCCTCGATCTGGTGGAGTATCGCCGTGCCGCGGACTGCAAGCGCCACCTGGTGGCCCCGAGCGTGCCGGCGCCCGTGATTGGCTTCGGTCCCCTTTGGACGTGGGACGCCAACAAGTCCGATCGCCGCGCCCTGCCGTCAGAGACCGTCTCCCGCTACGAGCGCGAGCACGTCTACAAGCTCCTCGAGGGCTACTTCTACCTCGACGACGCCAGCAAGGGCTACCCCGGCTACGGCCCCCTCGCCAAGATTCGCTGGGCCGAACCCGCCTCGCACCACTAAGCGCGGCCTCGACGAAAAGCCCCCCTGCCAGGCAGGGGGGCTTTCGATTTCGGACGGCTCAGCGATAGAGCAGGTAGGCCTGGCGTAGACGGGCGAACTCCTGGACGCTCGAGACCCACGAGGCCGCGATCGCCTCTGGCTCCTCGCCCGCGAGCAGCCGCTCGCGGATCCAGGTGGCGCCGGCCATC
>DATNQJ010000346.1:0-6806 GCA_036704085.1 Stenomitos sp. | reverse complement strand
CGGCTTGAGGTAGACCGAGACCGTGCTCGAATCCGAGCGATGGTAGTTGGTGAACTTGTTGTCCACGTAGTAGTAGGAGTAGGTCATCACGACGTACTCGCCCTTCTTGGCCACCGAGAAGCCGGCCGTCAGGGGCTGCTGGCCCCCGATGACGCCGTGCTGGTAGGCATCCGCATCGGTCGAGGTCTTGCCGTCCCCGTCGAGATCGGGGCGGGTCGGGAAGGAGTCCTCGCTCGCCGCGAAGACCACGTTGGGCATGAAGGCGAAGGGGTCGAAGGGGACGTCGGGGCCCTGCGGATTCGCCACGGTCGGGACCGACCAGCCCTGCGACGACTTCTTGAGGCCCTCGAGGGGGATCTGGTTCTCGAAGGGCGAGTCGGCCCGCAGTTCGCGGATGCCGTACTTGCCGCCGTTAGAGCTGCGCTTCAGCATCACGCCCGGGGCGATGTCCTGCCGGTGACTCTGCCGCTTGGCCTCGAGCTTGTCGCGCCACTCCTCGGTGAAGCGCTCGTACTTCGTCGTCCCCTGGCTGTGCGAGGTGTCCGTATGGTAGGGCACCTCCTCGGAGACGCGCACCTCGCCGTTCGGGCCCTTGCTCACGGGCGCCGGCTTCGCGAACCAGCCCGTGAGGAGGTCCCCGAGACGCCCCAGGGGGCTCCTGGAAGCCTCGACCGTGACGCTCTCGCGCTCCTTGGCAGGGGAGCTCAGTCTCAACCGATCGGACGCCCCCAAGCGCTGCCCGGCCTGGGGGGCCTCGGGCTTGGGGGTCGGGGCCTTGGGTGCGGGGGCTCCGGTGGGCTGAGATGACGAGACGTTGAACATCGGGACCTTCCTCCATTCACTAGGTTCATTATCGACGAGACGGGCATCCAGTCGGTAAAATCCCAGTTAATCTTGGCCTGGATCCATCGGCAACTCCTCATCCGTTCGCCAGTCCGTGCGGCTCTTGAGCTTGGCGCGGACGAAGGCCTGCAGCTCCTCGAGCGAGAAGACCTGGGTGACGCGGTTGTACAGGAACGCGCCGGCCTTGGACTTGAGTCCGCCGAGGGCATCCATGGAGTTCAGGAGCTCCAGGGCCTCGCTGCGCCAGAGGAGGCTCGCCACGGTGAACGGATCGACCTGGGGATTGGGCCGGGGCTCGCGGTCCGGATACAGGCGGACGAGCCCCGGGCGGATGGGGACCGCGGTCTTCACGCCCCACCACTCGGGCACCATGCGCTTGGCCCTCGAATGGTGGCGCTCACCGACGATGAGCGTCACGCGATCGAGGGCCTGGCTGTAACGCTTGGCCTGGGTGGGAAGGCGGGCGAGGGTGTCGAGGTCGCTCTTGATCTCGTAGCCATGCAACCACTCGTCGATGGCGACCAGGTCCACCCGCACGTCCCCGTTGCCGATGCCGAATTCCTCGACGATCCGCGCCTGGGGCTCCTCGCCGTGCCACTCGCGGAGCAGCACGCGCAAGGTGGCGCGGACGTCGCTATCCCGCATCATGGGCGAAGCCCCCGTCCTGCTACCAGAGGCGGACCCGGTCCTTGGACTCCTTGTACAGCTTGTCGCCGGGCTTGACCCCGAAGCTGTCATAGAAGCCGTCGATGTTGGTCACGATGCCGTTGGTGCGGTACTCGTCCGGCGAGTGCGGGTCGGTCAACAGCCACTCCTTGACGGTCTGCGGGCGCGCCTTGGAGCGCCAGCCGCGGGCGTAGGCGTAGAAGAAGCGCTGATCGCCCGAAACTCCACCGACCACCGCCGCCGGCTTGTCGCCGAGCGACAGGTGGTAGGCGTTGAAGGCCGTGGTGATGCCCGCCAGATCCGCGATGTTCTCGCCGAGGGTGAGCTTGCCGTTGACGTGGATCCCCTTGAGGGGCTCGAAGGTGTCGTACTCGGCCACCAGGCGCGCGGTCCGCTCGTTGAAGGCCTTTTCATCCGAGGCCGTCCACCAGTCGCGCATCTTGCCCTCGCCGTCGTAGTGACGGCCGGAGTCGTCGAAGCCGTGGCTGATCTCGTGGCCGATGATGGCGCCGATCGCCCCGTAGTTGAAGGCGTCATCCGCCTGGGCGTCGAAGAAGGGCGCCTGCAGGATGGCCGCCGGGAAGACGATCTCGTTGCCCACCGGGTTGTAGTAGGCATTGACCGTCTGCGGCGTCATGTCCCAGCGGGTCTTGTCGACGGGCTGGCCCACGTCCTTCATGGCGCGCTCGAAGGTGAAGCGGTTGGCGCGAACGAGGTTGCCCACGGCATCCTGGCGCTTGACGACCAGGCCCTGGTAGCCGCGCCACTTATCGGGATAGCCGATCTTGACGGTGATCTTGGAGAGCTTGTCGAGGGCCTCCTGGCGGGTGCTGTCGCTCATCCAGTCGACCGCCGAGAGCTCCTTATGGTAAGCGGCGAGCAGGTTGTCGACCAGGTTCCGGGCCTTCACCTTGGACGAGGCGGGGAAGTACTTGGCCACGTAGCGCATGCCGATGGCCTCACCCAGCATGTCGCTGGTCATGCGCAGGGCGGTACGCCAGCGGGGCGGCTCGGAGGTCAGGCCGCGCAGCTTCTCCCGGCGGAAGTGCTGGTAGGCCGCCCGATAGGAGGCGCCCAGGTTCGCGGCGTACTCGTCCAGGACGTGCAGGCGCATGTAGGCCTGCCAGGTGCTCACGGGCGTCTTCTGGGCGAGCTTGGCGAAGGCCTTGAAGTAGGTCGGCTGACCCACGACGCAACCGGCCCCGGCGGGCATGCCGATGGTCTTGGCGAAGGCCTCCCAGTCGAAGGGCCCGTAGTCCTTGACCCACTGCTCGCGGGTGGTGGGGTTGTAGGTCTTGAGGTCGTCGCGGCACTCGACCTCGGTCCACTGGATCTTGGCGAGCTCCGTCTCGAAGGCGAGCACGGCCCGGGCGTCGGCCTCGGGGTGGCGCGCGCCGGACAGCTTGCCGAGCTTGGTCAGGTAGGCGAGGTAATCCTGGCGCAGGGCCTTGTCGGCGGTTCCCTGCGAGAGGTAATAGTCCCGGTTCGGCAGGCCGAGGCCGTCCTGCGAGACATAGAGGACGTTCATGGTCGGCTGCTTGGCGTCGGCTCCGACGTAGCCGCCCACCGGACCGTGGACGCCCGCGATCGAGAGCTGGGCCAGGACGCGCGAGACCCCGGCGGTGTCCTTGAGCTGCTGGATGGCGTCGAACTGGGCCTTCAGGGACTTGAGGCCCGAGCGCTCGATCGAGGCGGTGTCGAGCAAGGAGGCGTAGAAGTCGCCCAGCATGCGGCTCTCAGCATTGGTTCCGGGACGGACCCGCGCCTCTTCGAGCAGGGTGCGCACGTGATCCTCCGAGCCCTGCGCCATCTGGTCGAACACGCCGTAGGAGACGCGATCGCCCGGGATCTGGGCGGTCTTCAGCCACGCGCCGTTGGCATGGCGGAACAGGTCGTCCTGGGGACGGACGGTGCTATCGACACCCTCGAAGGGGACGGCGGGCTGGGCATAAACGGACGGCGATATGGATAGCGCCAGAACCAAGGCGAGTAATGCTTTGGATGTCACAGGGCAACGGCTCCTTTCTCGAGCAGAACGCATGAGTAATACCACTTTGGCCCCTGGACGCAACCCCGACGACGCGGTACGTTCAAGATCATGCGCCTTATCGTGGACGGGGATGCCTGCCCCGTGAAAGACCTCCTCCTCCGCGCGGCCCTGCGTCTGCAGGTGCCGCTGATCCTCGTGAGCAATCGCCCCATGGCGTTCGGGAACGAGCCGGGGGTGACGCCCGTGATCGTGCCCGAGGGGCCGGACCAGGCCGATCGGTGGATCGCCACCGAGGCGACCCCGGCAGACCTGGTCATCACGGCGGACATTCCCCTGGCCGCGGCCGTGGTCGAGCAGGGGGGGCTCGCCCTCGGGCATCGGGGGGAGGTCTTCGACGCCGCGAGCATCGGGGAGTACAAGTCCCGCTGGACCCTCATGGCCACCCTGCGCAACGAGGGGCTCGAGGTGGGCGGGCCCAAGGCCTTCAGCAACAAGGATCGCGCGGCCTTCGCGAACGCCTTCGAGCAACTGATCCGACGCCTCCAGAAGCAGCGCTGAGGGCCCGGCCCGGCGACCGGATGACAAACGATGGTCCGCTTGCTAATCTAAAATCTTCATGTCGGATCGGCTGCATTTCCGGGCATACCCAGTGGCACGTCTTTATCTCGCTAGCTTACGGCTCCTCGTCGTGGCGTCCCTCCTCCTGTGGGGGCTGGTCACGGTTAGCGTCGTGCGCCAGGTGGGGCAACCCTTTCCGGGCTTTCGCAGCGAGCTGACGCTGAGCGTCTCGCCCCAGAACCTCGGGACCTGGAACGGTCCGCAACACGGTCTGGCCTCGTACGATCGCCTCTTGTCGGCCAACGGGCACCCCCTGGTGACGACCGCGGACCTGGATCGGCTCGTGCGCTCGGTTCCCCCCGGAACGCCCCTCACCTACGAGCTGCTCCGCAAGGGGGTAAGACAGCGCGTCACCGTTCCCACCCAGACGCTCACCTGGCCGGATGTCGGGCGCGGCTTCGCTCCGACCCTCCTCATCGCGCTGTTCCAGCTCCTCATCGGGGCGATCGCCTTCTGGCTCAAACCCACGCACCCGGCGACCCAGGCCCACTTGCTGCTAGCCACGAGCATCGGGCTGGGGTTTCAGACCCTCGGCATCGACTACACCTGGGCGCACCAGTTCTGTCTGCTCTACACCGCCACGGTCAACTTCCTGGCGGCCGCAGGCCTCCACCTGGCGTTCGTCTTCCCGGCCCCGATCCGGCTCTTGCGCGAGCGCCCCTGGATCGCTGCCCTCTTCTACCTGCCGGCCGTCGCCCTGTCCGTCATTGCGCTCATGAGCTACCAGGCCGTCGGGGAGATCGCGCACATCCCGCCCCAGGGTATCTTCGCCCACTACCTCGAGTTGTGGGCCCTCTGGACCGTCCTCGGCTTCGCGGTCCTGCTGATCCGCGCGGCCTTCGTGGCCTTCCGGGCCCCACGTCCCCTCGCGCGGGCCCAGGGACGGATGCTCATTGCCGGCGCGACCCTGGCGTACCTGCCCGGCATCGTGGCCTACGTGGTGCCGGCCGGACTCCACAAGACCGCCGAGCTGTCCATGGCCACCATCATGGGCGTGTACATGTGCTTCGTCCTCTTCCCGCTCGCGGTCGCCTATGCCATCCTCCGGCACCAGCTCTTTGCCATCAACCTGGTCCTCAAGCGGACGGCCACCTATTCGATGCTGGGCCTGGCCCTCTTTGCCCTCTACGTGACGAGCTCGAGCGTCGCTCAGCGGCTCTTGGGGGCCAGTCACCCGGGCATTACGACCGCGGTGCTGCTGGTGGGGCTCATTCCGTTGCGCAACGCGTCCCTCTACGTGATGGACCGCTACTTCTTCCGGCAACCCTATTCCTTCCAGGACGTCGTCACTCGGTTTGCAGAGGCCTCGATGAATCTGCGCGAACCCGAGCGCCTGATGGCACTCTATTTCGAGGTGATCGAGACGACCCTCAGCCCCAGCTATGGAGGCATCTTCCTGCGCGACACGGCCAGCGGCCGCTACGTGCAGTACGCGAGCTTCGGGCTCGAGGCCGAGGCCCTCGAGCCCTTGAAGGAATGCCTCGAGTCCCAGGCCGATGGGCTTGCGGGCGGGGCCTTCGGCGAGCGACGCTACGGCGACCGCTGGCCCGGTACGGTCGTGGTGGGGAGCCTCGCCGTGCAGCAGGACCCGGTCGGCGTGGTGGTGGTCGGCGAGCGCAAATCCGATCTGGAATATGGGCCCCAGGATCGCCAGCTGCTCGTCAACCTCTCGCATCAGCTGGGGCTCACCCTCAAGAACGCCTCGCTCTTCGCGGAGGCCATCCAGCGCAACCAGCAACTCGAAGCCATGAACCGCTCGCTGCTCGAGGTGGACCAGCTGAAGCGCGACTTCCTCAACGCCACCTCGCACGAGCTGCGGACTCCGCTCGCCTCCATCATCGGCTACGCGGAGTTCCTCGAGGACCGCATCGGTGGCGAGCTCAGCGAGGATCAGGCCTTCTTCGTCTCCCAGATCCAGGACGGTAGCCGCCGCCTCAAGCGGCTCGTGGAAGACTTGCTCGATTTCACCCGACTCGAGGCGGGCAGCCTCCAGCTGACCATGCGGGAAGCGGACCTCGGCCTCTTGATCCGGCAGGTGCTGCAAGCCCTCCAGCCCCAGCTGAGCGCCGGCCGGCTCCAGGTGGAGACGCAGCTACCGGAGGCCCCCGTGATCGAGAGCGTCGATCCCGACCGGATCGAGCAGGTACTCTTCAACCTGGTCGGCAACGCCCTGAAGTTCACTCCCGAAGACGGTACGGTGCGCGTGAGCCTCACCCTCGAAGGCGCCGTCGTGCGGGTCGCGGTGGAGGACACCGGCATCGGGATTGCGCCCGAGCACTTGCCGCACCTCTTCGACAAGTTCTACCAGGTCGATCCCAGCTCCACCCGCCGCTTCGGGGGCCTGGGACTGGGGCTCTCCATCAGCAAGTCCATCATCGAGGCCCACCACGGGACCTTTCAGGTCACCAGCTCGCTGACGTCGGGCAGCTGCTTCGCGTTCACGCTCCCTCGGACCAGCTCGGCCGCAGGGATGCCGGGTCCCGAACGGGCCGACGAAGGGGTCGGGACGGCCCTCTGATCGGCCGGGGAAGCACGGGCTCCCGGCCCGCCATGAACTGGTCGTGGGGCGCGGATCGTGATAAATTGAGGAGTTGCCTTCCACTCCACTTCACAAAGGGATCTGAGACCATGGACACGACACGCGCCGGCGCGATGGAGCCGACTGAAAAGGCCGGCCGGGACTTCATCC
>DATNQJ010000345.1:0-11932 GCA_036704085.1 Stenomitos sp. | reverse complement strand
TCCGGGAAGCCCGTGGGGCTGACCTCGAGGCCCAGCTTGCCCATCTGGCGGAAGTAGCGCATCACCGCCCGCCGCACCGAGATGGTCATGACCCGGGTGTTGTTCCCCGATAGGCCTTCGAGGCCCAAGACCTTGCCCTGGGCCGCCGGGTAGGTGGTGGCCACCGTGTAGTTGGTCTTCGCATCCAGGGGGCGGCCATTGACCCAGACGGCGCCATCCTTTTCAGTGAGCCCCGCAAAAAAGGCGCGCTTCCCGCGGGCCGCGTAGTAGAGCGACGAGAGCTGGCTGCCCTTCATCTCCACCACGCTCAGGGCGTCTTCCCAGGGCATGGCGTAGAACAGGCTGCGCGGCGAGTTGATGGGGCCGAAGACCCGCTCGTCGTGGAAGAAGGAGCGCGGCACCACCCCGACCTCGCTGCGGGCCTGCAGGCGCGCAATCTCGGGGACGAGGCCCATGACCTGGTCCGATTCGAGGCTGTCGGCCAGCTTGGCCACCTTCCCGGACTCTTCCGTCCAGGCCTTGGCGGCCAGGCGCTTGGTCTCCTGGCTCAGGGTGACGATTGGGGAACCCGTCGCCTCGGCGTTCTTGTAGGACAGGGTCTCGTCATCCAGGCGGATGAGGCCCGGTTCGATGCGCGCGAGCTGGTAATCGCCTTGCGGGGTGGGTTCGAAGGTGAGGCGGGCCTTGCCGATGGCCGTGCCGAAGCCGCCCGCGTGCAGGGCGCGCTTGCCGTCTACGCCGACCACCTCGTGGATGGCGATCGAGGACGCGTTGGTGGTGTTGAAGCCCCCGACCACCAGGTCCACGCCCGAGTCGCGGGTCAGGAGCGCCATTTCCCGGTCCAGGGACAGGTGGGTCATGGCCACGATGATGTCCGGCGTCGCCGCCCGGCGGATTAGGGGCACCCAGCGCTGGACCGCCTCTAGGGGCGGGTCGACGGTGATGCGCGAGGTCTCGTTGAAGTCGATGAACTCCGTGACGTCCGTGTCAACGAGCCCGAGGACCGCCACCTTGAGGCCGCCCCGCTCGAAGAGGGCGTAGGGGCGCGCCAGCGTCTGGTCGGTCTGGGCCCAGCGGACGTTGGTGAGGACCGCCGAGGCCGAGGCCTCGCGGATGCGATCGCGTAGCACGTTCAGGCCGTAGCTGAAGTCGTGGTTGCTCGGCAGCCAGGCATCGTAGCCCATGCGGTTCATGGCCTCGACCATGGCCTTGCCCTTGGAGGCCGCCGAGATCATGTTGGGGCCGAGCACGTTGCCCGAGCAGAGCAAGAGCGTGGGGAGGCCACGGCTGCGCTCCTTCTCGATGAGGGCCGAGGCGCGCGAGAGACCGCCCACGATCTTGGGGCGGGACGAGTAGGGGTCGAGCTTGACCGGGTCGAAGAGCCCGTACCAGTCGTTGGTGTGCAGCACCATGAGGCTCTTGGGGCGCGGCACGACGACCGGGGGCGGAGCCAGGAGGGCTGCAAGGGAGCTCGAGGCCACGGCCTCCGAGGGGCTAGCAAGCAACGAGCCGGAGGCATCCACGCTCGGCGATGCGTTGATCGGGCGGCTGTTGCCCAGGGGGACTTCGAGCAGGGGCTCGGCCGGAAGAGGCGTGGGAGCGCTCGCCGTCGCCGGGAGGGCGGCCACCTGGACGCTTGCGGTCGCCTCAGCCGCAGGGCTGGGGGACGGGGAGGCCGCAGGCGCAGTCTGCGCCCGGGCCGAGCCCATCGCGAGCAGGAACAGGGTGAGGAGGGCGGCCAGGCGCCGCACGCGGGCTACGACAGGCATAGCTCATACTCGAGCTGGCTCGACTGGACCTCCAGATGGACCATGCGCGCGCGCGCGTCCGCCGGAGCCAGCGAGGCCTGGGGATAGCGATCGAAGAGGTGCAAGAGCTCCTGGTGGAGCTGATGATGCTCCAGGGTCTTGGTCTTGAAGGCTCGGTAGGAGAGCAGGGGCAGGCGGCCTTCGCCGTAGCACGGATAGGCGTCGGTTCGGTAGGCGACGAACCATTGCCGGATCCGGCGGGTGGTCAGTTCAGGCAAGGATTCGAGCGAGCGTTCCATGGCTAGCGTTTCTTCTTCTTTGCCTTTCGCTCGGCCTTGTGGATGTACGAGTAGAGGTCGTCGAGCGCGATCTGCTGGTAGTCAGCCAGGTAGTCGACGCGCTTGAGCACGCCGCCCGGGGTGACGTGCGCGGGGATCTCCTCGGGCATGACGCTGTTCCAGTCGGGCACCAAGAGCAAGGAGCCGACCTTGTTGTCGTCCAGGAGCGCCTGGTAGATGATGAACTTCCCGTCGCTGAGGATCTTGTTGTAGTACTTCTCCTTGAGGACCGTCCGGCCGTACCAGCGCTTGAAGAGATCGAGCAGGTTCTTGGTCGGGGGCACCCGGCGCGAGGCCTGCAGCTCGTTGTCCTCGATGAACTTGTCGATGGCGGCCGGGTCCGAGAAGGCCACCTGCTTCCAGTCGCTCAGGACGTAGCGCTGCTGCTGCGGGGTCTTCATGACGATCAGGGAGTGCTTGGGCAGGTAGATGTACCCCGAGGTGTCCGAGGGATCGCAGGGGATGAAGGTCTCGGAGAAGGTGGCTTCCTTGCCGCGCAGGCCCTCGTAGATCTCGAACTCGAAGCCAGGGGCCGCGCCCTTCACGGCGATGCCGCCCGTCTTGCGCAGGTCGGGGTAGCGCTGGAGGTAGGTCGCCATGGGGTTGCCCGGGACGGGATCCGGCTGGGTCGGCTTGGGCGTGGGCGCTGCCACGGCGGGCAGCGTCAGCAGGGTGGCCAGGGCCAGCGTGCAGCCGAGGTGGGTCCAGGGAAAGGGCTTCATCGTCGCGTTCATCGCCCCTATTCTACCCCTCTTTGGGGGGGATCAATCGGTTGGGGAGCTGGGGCTTTGCTGGGACTCAGGGCTTCGGGCATGCTGAGCGACGGTGGATACCGGCCTGCGCCGGTATGACGGAGCGGTCTGTCCTGGGGGGAGAGGATTGCACGAGGGATGGGCGACCTGGCCCCCGCTTTCGCGAGGGTGACGGGAGGGGCGATTCTTGGCTTCAGTTCTTATTCTTGAAAGTAACTCCATCTTAAACGTTTCTTAACTAGGGGTTAGCTGGCCGATAAGAAAGCGGCCTTGGTTATGAAACGATAAAGCCCTTAACCAAGACCTGCCGTCGATCCCTCGTCTTCAAGGAGGACCCGATGTCCAACGCGCTCCAGCGTTTGTCCCAGGCCGCTTCCACGCTCACCTCGTGGCGTCCCTTCGGGACGGCGGGCAAGCCTCCGGTACAGGCGGGCGGCGGATCGCTGGGGCAGGATACCTTCGAGCGCTCCCGGCCCTATGAGCCCACCAGCCGCATGACGACCAGCCAGGCCGCGGCCTACGGCAAGCTCACCGCCAAGCAGCGTGAGGCCTTCGACCGGGTGTTCTTCGGCGCGAACCGCACGGGCCAGGTGGCCCTCAGCAACCTGATGGAAGACGGACGCCTCATGTCGAGCAAGGACCTCCGCAAGGGCGATACCCTCCTGAGCCACCTCGATCGCCTGGCGACCCAGCCCATGGCGAGTGGCCTCAACCGCACGAACGTGCTGTCCGGCTTGGTGGAGCAGGCCGAGAACCCGGGCGACATCTCCCAGGGCGCCCGCGGCACCTGCACCGTGACGACCATCGAGTACATGCTGGCCAAGCGATCGCCCGCCGAGTACGTCCGCCTCGTGACGGACCTCGCGAGCTCCGGTGGCCAGGCGGTGCTCGCCAACGGCAAGACCGTGGGCCGGGAAACGGGCACGGCGGCCGCCGACGACTCGGGACGCTCGGATGCGAGCCGCCTCTTCGAGGCCGCGATGATGGAGTACGGCAACGGCCTCCTCGACTACAGCAACGAGACCGACAAGCACGGCGTGGGCGGGGTGAGCTTCATTTCGGGCGGACTGAGCAACGGCGACACGGCGAAGGTCCTGAGCGGCGTCTTCAACGAGGACTGGAAGGCGATCGGCGATGTGCCCGTCATCGGCTCGGTGCCGTTCACGAGCGTGGGCAGTGGTCGCCTGTTCAACCAGCTCGAGAGCTACGTGAAGAAGGGCCAGCAGGTGCCCATCGCCATGGACTGGAAGTCGGAGGGCGAGTGGAAGCCCGCGGGACACGAGGTGCTCGTGACCAAGATCGAGGACGGGCGGGTCTACTTCCGGAATCCGTGGGGCAACTACGCCGACCCCGGCACGGAGACGGACGGGAAGGACGGTCCGGTGCGACGGATCGAGGATTCGAACGGCATCGAGAGCATGCCGATCGACGATTTCCGCAAGCGCCTGAAGGGCATCGCGGTCAAGTAACGGCCTCGTTTTCCAAGCTATCCCTGCGTGGTATGCTCGTGGGGATGGCTTTTTCATTGAGCTTACGCCGAATCCTGAGCTGGGCCTGCGTCCTGTGCATGGCGTTGCCCATGCCGGCCTTCGCCCTGTCCGCCCTGGCGGACGATGGTGACAAGGCCTCGCTACTGCTTGCCCTCGACCGGCAACGCGAGTACCTCGCGCGAGAGGGGAAGACGTCCTTCTTGATGGGCGATCGTCCCGTCACCCGCGAGCAGCTCCGGAAGACGAGCGAGGCGTTCGCGCGCCTGGTGCGGGAAGCATGGGGCACGCCCGAGTTCGAGCGCCGGCTGCAGGAGCGCTTCGAGCTCTTGACTGCGTCCGAGTCGGCCCACGTGACGGGCTACCACTTGCCCCTCCTGGAGGCCCGTCGGACGCCCGATGCGACCTTCCGCTTTCCGCTGTACCAGACGCCCGGTGATTTGACGCGCGTGGAGCTGGGGCCCTTCAAGCCGCAGTTCGCGGGCGAGTCCATCCAGGGACGGTTCGAGCAGGGACGGCTGGTGCCGTACTACAACCGCTCGGATATCGAGGACCGGGGCGCCCTCTCGGGCAAGGGCCTCGAGATCGCCTGGGTGAAGGACGAGCTCGCGCGCTTCCTCTTGATGGTCCAGGGCTCGGGACTGTTGCGCTTCGAGGACGGTTCGGTGCGGCCCGTGAACTATGCGGGCTCGAACGGGCGTCCCTACACCAGTCTGGGCAAGCTCCTGGTGGGCGACGGGAAGATCCCCAGGGAGCGGATCTCGGTGCCCGCCATCAAGGAGTACTTTGCCGCGCATCCGGATGAGTTGCACGGCTACCTGGTCCGGAACGAGAGCTACGTGTTCTTCCGCCTGGCGGAGTCGGGGCCGTTCGGCTCGGATGGGATCCTGCTGACGCCCGGGCGCTCGGTGGCGACGGACAAGAAGGTGTCGCCGTCGGGGGCGATCGCCTACCTGCGCTACACCAAGCCTGTCCTGGGGCCGGACCTGAAGCCGACGGGAGTAGCCGAGACGGGGCGCTTCGTCTGCGACCAGGACACGGGCTCGGCCATCAAGGGCGTGGGCCGGGTGGATACCTTCTGGGGCGGTGGGGTCGAGGCCGAGGCCATTGCGGGGACGCTGAACGCGACGGGCTCCATCACCTACTTGTTGCTCAAGGAGTGGTAGCGCGGTTTTATAAGGAACCGTTCGTACTTCGACCAGGCTCAGCACGAACGGATTGTTGTGGGTGGCTCATTTACGGCAAGCTCTCCCACTTCGACAGGCTCAGTACGAACGGATTGTCGTGAGGGTGCTTCAGTCTTACATAAGAGAAGGGCCGCCCGACTGGGCGGCCCTTCGTTCTGTCGCTACTTACTTGACCGCGGCGGCGGCGTCGACCAGGCCGTAGCCGTACTTCTTGTCGAAGCCCTTGTCGCCCAGGTCCTGGGCCGTCTTGATCAACTGGTCCTTCACCTGGTCCCGGTTGAAGTTCGGGAAGCGCGAGCGAATCAGACCCACCACGCCCGCCGCGCAGGGGGCGGCCATGGAGGTGCCGCTCATCAGCTCGTACGTCTTGCCCGGCACCGTCGAGAGGATGTCCACGCCGGGAGCCGCGACCGTGACCGTCTTGCCCCAGTTCGAGAACTCGGCCTTGCCGTTGCGACTGTCCGTCGCCGCGACCTCGATGACGCCCGGATAGGTCGAGGGCAGGTGGGGCGCCTTGTCGGGATCGTTCTCGGCGTTGTTGTTGCCCGCCGACGCGCAGATGACCACGTCCTTGTTGAGGGCGTACTGCAGCGCGTCCTCCAGGACCTTCGAGTGGCGGTAGATGCCCTGGCTGATGGACATGACCGAGGCGCCGTGGTCGGCCGCCCAGATGATGCCCTCGGCGATCGTGGCGTCCGAGCCCTGGCCCGTGGCCTGGTCCGAGATCTGTACGGCCATCAGGCCGCAGCCCGGGGCGACGCCCGCGATGCCCTGGCCGTTGTTGGCCTCCGCCCCGAAGATGCCGATCGTGTGGCTGCCGTGGCCGCTGCCGGGCGTGAGCGTGGGGGTGTGCGTCAGCACGCTCCAGGACTGGACGATCTGGTTCTTGAGATCGGGGTGATCGACCTCGGTGCCCGAGTCGATGACGGCGATGATGACGCGCTTCTCACCCGCGGTGGTCTTCCAGGCGTCCGTGGCGTTGATGGCGCGCAGGTTGTACTGATCCTTGAGCCGGGGATCGTTCGGCGTCTTGCTGTAGGCTTCCTCGGATTGCGTCCGATTGACGTAGTCCGCGTAGGTGACGTTGGGGTTCTTCTGGAACTCGGCCACCACCTGCTCGGGCGACTTGCTCGAGGGCACCTCGATGACGTGCGCGTTCAGCGCCTCGATGCTCCGGCGAACCTTGTAGCCGTTCAGGCTGATGCTGCTCTTGGAAGCGAAGCGGACGACGATCTCGCGCTTGGAGACGCCGTTGGCGCGGAAGTCCGATGCGCCGCTGGTCGGCGTCATGCCCAGGGGAGAAGACGTCGGCGCGGCGCAGCCCGCAAGGACCGACAGGATCAAGGACCCGGCAAGAAGGCGGAATTTCTTCAACGTGACGCTCCCCTCGTTTAGACATGGCAACCGATGTTCCATGGCTGTTATCCAGCCCGCGGAGGGGACAGTTTCTTAAGCTCGGGCTAAGCTCCGGACAACCTTTCGTTATTGATGGGCGGACGATCGTCGTCCCAGCCCAACAAGAAGCCCCCGGCACGGAGCCGGGGGCGATGGGAAGGCGTCGCTAGGCGAGCGTGGCGCGCAGCACCTCGCGGAACTCCTGGGCGGTCGCGAAGCGGCCCTGCGGCAGGGGGTTCATGGCCTTGACGATGGCGTCGCTGAGCGCCTGCGGCAGGTCCGGATTGAGCTCCTTGGGCGGCTTGTTGATGGTGCGCGAGATGAAGCTCTCCGGCTTGGTGCCCGTCACCAGGTGGTAGAGGGTAGCGCCCAGGCCGTAGACGTCGCTGCGCGGGTCCGCGCTCGAGGCGTTGCTGAAGAGCTCCGGCGCCGAGTAGGCGGGATCGCGGCCGTGGATGGCCTCGGTGAAGACGATCGAGGGGTCGCCCTCGATGCGCGCCCCCGAGAAGTTCGTGACCTTCACGATCTCGTCCGAGACCCGGATGGAGGCGGGCGTCACGTTGCGATGCACGACCGGAGGGTTGGCCTGGTGGGCGGCGTTGAGGCCCGCGGCCGCCTGGGCGACGAAGCCCGTGGCCTGGCGCCAGGTCAGCTTGCCGATCTGGTCGATGAGGTTGAAGCCCTCCACCCACTCGGAGATGATGTAGAGGTTTCCCTCGTCCTCGAGCACGTCGAGGATGGTCACGAGGTTGGGGTGCGAGAGCTTCGCGGTCGCCCGGGCCTCGCGCACCGCGCGGTTGCGCCACAGGGCGAGCTTGTCCGGCGGCAGGTTGACGTCCGAGACGAGCTTCTTGATGAAGACCTGGCGCTCGGTGATGACGTTGACGGCCTTGTAGGAGACCGAGCGGGGCGAGCTCTTGAGGATCTCGACGATCTGATAGTTCTCGAAGGGCAGGTACTCGTCGACCGACAGGTTGCTGCCCACCAACAGCTGCGCGATCTCCTTGACCTGCGTGTCGGTGGCCTCGTGGCTCATCTTCTTGGCATCGGCCTCGATGTAGGGCAAGAGGCCCTCGAGGGAGATGAGGTCGATGTCCGTCGGGTTCTCGATGGCCATGGGCGTGTGCGGCGGCACCACGATGAGGGCCTTGGTCTTGAGCTTGCCCATGAGCCCGGAGTTCCAGCGCGAGAGGATGGTGTTGAGGGTCTTGGCCTTCATCTCGCAGCGCTGCAAGGGGTTCTCGATCTGGTGCGGTGGGTTGCCGTCGCGGTACACCACCCAGTTCTTCTGGTTGACGTGACCCTTCACCTCGCCCTGCCAGTACTTGGTCTCGATGGCGTACACGGCATGGGTCGACAAGAGGATGATGTCGATCTCGATGTTGCTCTGCTTGTGGTAGAAGCCCGGAAGGATGACGTTGGTGAGCGCCACGAAGCCCTCGCCGAGATGGCCGAGCGTTCGGGCGACGGTCTTCTCGAACTCGTTGACCGGGTTTCCTGCGACGATGATCTGAGCCATGCGGGCGGCGACTCCTTCCTCCAAGGGGGATCTCTAGGTATCCTACCCCGATTGGGCGGAGCCTACCCGAGCCGCAGGGCCTCCATCTTGTGCCAGATCCCTTCCAGGGCCCGCTTGAAGGAGACGGCGTCGGGATAGCGCTCCGAGGGGTTCTCCTCGTAGGCGCGCCGGATGATGGCGTTCAGCTCCTCGACCCAGGGGGCCGTCTCCGCCGGAAGGCCGGCCTGCTCCAGGAACATCGCGATCCCGGGGCTGGCGACCGTGATGGGGCGGAACATGTCGGCCGGCACGAACCCGAAGGTCCGGGGCCCGAGCCAGGGCTCGGTGGGCATCTCGGAGGTGATGAGCCGGTACAGCGTGAGCCCCAGCGAGTAGATGTCCGACGGCGGCTTGGCCTGGTTGGGGGCCGCGAACTGCTCGGGCGGCATGTAGGTGAACGTGCCGATGGGGACGTTGGCGTCGAGCGTCAGGTTGGAGGTGCCGAGGCTCGTGTTCTTGGCGATGCCGAAGTCCAGGAGCTTGACGTGGTGCGTGTGGGCCGTGAGCATCACGTTGGACGGCTTGATGTCCCGATGCACGATGCCCCGCTCGTGGGCGAAGGAGAGGACGTCGCACAGGGCGATGCCGATCTCGAGGATGGCGTCGGCCGGCAGCTGCGCGCTCTCTTCGAGGTTCTCGCCCTCGACCCACTCGGTGACGAGCGTGGCGGGCTCCAGGAAGTCGTAGACCTTGACCACCCCGTCGTGGTGGTTGGAGAGCGCGATGAGGCTCTGGACCTCCTTCTGGAAGCGGCTCATGACCGCATCCGAGGCCGCGGCCCCCGCCCCTACCTGCTTGAGGGCGACCTGGCGGTTGAGCTTGGTGTCCTCGGCGCAGTAGAGCACCGAGTGCAGGCTCGAGCCCACCACGCGCACGATGCGGTAGTGGTCGATGACGTCGCCGGGCTCCTGCAGGCGCACGCCCACCGGGTTGTAGGTGACAGGTCCCGTCTGCTCGACGCGCGAAGCCGGAGCCGGCGTGGGCGCGGTGGGTGCGGCCTTCGGGCGCTGGCGGCGCAGCAGCCAGAGGATCATGCCGCCCATCTGCAAGAGCAGGACGACGAGCACGGCGATGATCCAGGAGAAGGGGAGGTTGCTCGTGGGCGCGGGCCTGGGACTGGGCGCGCTCGAAGGAGCCGAGGCGCCGAGGGTGCCGGACCGGATCTGGTAGATGAGGTCCTGGGCCGCAAGGCGCACGGCCGGGTCGTGGCGGCTCGCCTCGGTGCAGAGGGACACGGCGGCCTCCGGCCGTCCGGCCTCGACGAGGATCCGGGCGACGGGCAGGTAGATCCAGCCGTTCTCGGGCCAGGCGCGGATGGCGTCCTGGCCGTGGCCGATGGCCGTCTCCCACTCATGGCGCTGGGCGAAGATGGAGGCCAGGCGCAGGTGCACCTCGCTCGATCGCAGGCGCGGCGCGGTCTTCAGGAGGGATTCGAGGCGCTGGGCGGCTTCGTCCGATTTGCCGGCGGCCACCAGGTTGTCGACGGTCTGCAGCGAGTCGGTCCAGGCCTGTTCGGCGGGCGTGATCTGCGCCAACACCGGAAGCGCGCCCGAAACAGGCGCGCCAAGGAGCATGGCACAGATGAGGGCTGCCTTCCAGTTCAAGCCGGATCCCTTCGTCCTAAGCGGAACCGCCTGCGCCGAAGGCGCCTGGCGGCTCTTCATTTGTACCCGGATCCCTTTCCATGTATCGGAAGGGGGTGCAAGTGATCGCTTGTGTGATTCGTGTGGCTTATGCTTGAAGCAGTTGCTCAATCATTAAAGGAGCTGCCATGCGCCACGCCACTCTCTTGATGCTCTCACTCACCTCGCTCCTCGTCGCGGCGTGCGCTGACTACGGTCGATTCATCGATGACGAGAAGAGGTTGAGTCAGGGCAACAAGCTCCCCTGCGAGACCGCGGGCGCGCTCCCGGCGGCGATGTTCGCCGTCGAGGCGACCAGCCCCGCCTCGGCCGGGGCCACCGTCTCGCTGGTGCCCTGGGTCTTTCTGCCGGCACCGATCATGAAGCATGACGAGGTCTTGCCCGATAGCTTCAAGGCCACGGTGGACGAGACGACGCGCGAGATCGTCCTGACGGGTCAGGTGTGGGCGACCCGGCCGAATCCGGCCGCCAATTGCGCTTATGCGGACATCTACGCCTTCCCGAAGGTCGCGACCCTGAGCGTGCCGGTGGTGCTCGCGGCTACCGGCTCCTATACCGTGCGTATCGCCTCGGAGTCCTTTTACACCCCGCATTACTGGGAGCTTCAGAGCCCAAACGAGCCCGGCAAGGTGTACCCCGAGCCGACTGCCACGCGATCGCTTATCATTGAATAGCCTGCAAAGAGGAGGGACGTCATGTCCATGAAGTACACCCAGCGCCTGCTGGTTCTGATGGCCACGGGGGCCTTGCTGGCCGGGTGCGTGCAACTGAACACCCTGTTCGGATCCAATAACAAGAACTGGAACTCGGCGGACTGCATTGTCACCAGCGAGGTGCCCGCCCCCATGTTCGCCGTCTCTTTCGTCAGCCCGGCGAGCGCGGGTGCGACGGTCTCCCTGGAGCCCTGGGTCTACCGGAGCGCTCCGGCGGCCTGGATGGACGAGGTGCTGCCCGCGACCTTCCGGGCGGACGTGAACGCGGCGGCCAGGGAGATCGTGATCTCGGGCAAGGTTCTCCGCAAGCTCGAGAACCCGCAGGCGGCGTGCGCCATTCCGGCCATGTACGTCATCCCGGACGCGGCGACCCTGAGCCTGCCCGTGGTGCTCACGGAGCCGGGGACCTACACCGTGCGCATCGCCTCGGAGTCCTTCACGACTCAGCGTCCCCCCGAGGTGGCCAACCCGAGCCTGCCGCCCCGGGTCTATCCGCCGGCTTCGGCGACAGGATCGCTGGTGATTGACTAGGTGGGCCAAGAGTCCAATTGATGCGCGATTGTTTTAGCTATGACGCACGCCCGATCGGAGAGCTCCCGCCCCCCGGTGGGGCGGGTTGGGGTGGGGGGATTTAATCGTTCCTCTATCTCGATCGGAAGGGCGAGCGATCGCCAAGACGGCGCCGCCATCAAGGAACCCCTGCGGGGATGTAAATCCCCCCACCCTGCCCCGCCCCACCGGGGGGCGGGAAAATCCCCGCCAGGTGGGAATTGTGAGGGCTAGGGCTCCAATGGGTGACGCAAGTTAGAGAGCGCGGGCCAGGTATGCGATCCGGTAGGTCGACGCCGTCACGGCGTCTAGGGTGAGGCACTTGTACGCGTTCACGAGCTCGAAGCCCGCGGCCTCCAGCGCCTCGCGCACGTCCCACAGCGAATA
Organism: Stenomitos sp.; assembly: GCA_036704085.1. Lineage (GTDB taxonomy): Bacteria > Cyanobacteriota > Sericytochromatia > S15B-MN24 > UBA4093 > DATNQJ01. The sequence continues at coordinate 175 of DATNQJ010000345.1, read as the reverse complement.
GCCGCGGTGCTTGTGGATCTCGTGCACCCGCCGGTACAGATCGCTGCCGGCTTCCTTGACGAAGTAATCCACTTCGAGCGACCCGATGCGGGTCTTGTGATCGTACGAGGCGCGCCAGATCCGGGCCAGATCCGCCTCGACCCGCACCTCGGTCTCGTTCCCCCAGGTGTTCGCC
>DATNQJ010000344.1:0-5676 GCA_036704085.1 Stenomitos sp. | reverse complement strand
GGCAGGTGGGCATGCGGCAAGGGCTCGAGCGGGCCGCCGCCGAGATCAACCGGGCCCATCCCGACCATCCCGTCAGCCTGCTGCCCTACGTCGGGGGCGACGGAGAGGAGGGGGTGCGGCGGCAGATCGCCGCCATGCAGCGGCTCGTCGCGCGCAAGGTCGATGCCATCATCCTGCAGCCCATCGATTCCGCGGCCCTCTCCAAGCCCGTGGAGGCCGCCAACCGGGCGGGGATTCCCGTCGTGGCCTACGACCAGTACGTCCTGTCGGGCAAGCTCGCGTGCTACCTGACCAGCAACAATCATCTGGCCGGCCATCTGGACGGGGAGTACCTCGCTCAACGCTTCCGGCAGCGGACCAAGGCCCACCCGCTGCGGTTGGTCCTGGTGGAGTATCCCTATGTCTCGTCGACCATCGAACGGGTCGAGGGGCTGCTCGATGCCCTGCATGAGGCCCGCCTGCCCTATGAGATCGTGGCTCGCTACGAGGCCGTCGAGCCGGTGGGCGGGCGGCTCGCAGGCCGGCAAATCGTCAAGCGGCACCCGCCCGGGACCATCGATGCGGTCTTTTGCGTCAATGACGGCGGCGGCCTCAACGTCCTCCGGGAGCTGAAGCGGGCCGGCCGCGACGACGTGGTGATGGCGACGGTGGACGGCGATCCGCGGTCCCTTGCGGATCTGCGCCGAGGGGAGCTGATCGGCATCGACACGGCCCAGTTCATGGGCCCGCTGGGCGGGGAAAGCCTGCGCTGGACCTACCGCCTGCTGAGGGGCGAGCGGATTCCCCGCCAGGTTCTCCTCACGGTCTTTCCACTTACCCGACGCAGCCTCGCGGATTATCCTGGATGGGAGGGGCCCGTCCCCAGCGTGATCCGTGAACCATGGCCTCCGTTTACGAACGTCCCCGGAAATCAGTTGCGATGGTGAGCCGAAACATCCCCCAGCGCTTCTACTCGCTCCGCACCAAGCTGACGGCGATCCTGATCGGCTTCCTGGTTCTGACGCTGGGGACCCTGGGGGTCTTCCTCAACGCCTTCAACACCCGCACGCTGAGCGAGCAAATGCGGGAACGAGAAGCGCTTTACGCGGCGAACATCCAGCAGTCGATCAACCAGGTCATGTTCGCCGGGAAGTACCAGGTTCAGGCCTACCTCGAGACCCTCCAGGAGCGAGACCCGCATCTTCGCTACGTCATCGTCATCGATCAGACGACGCACGAGGCGATCGCCCACAGCGATCCCGGCAAGGTCGGAACGCGCTACGACGATCCCGTGACCCGGCAGGGGCTCGCGTCGCTCAGGAGCGGACATCCCGTCGCGCAAACGTATCGCCTGCCGAGCGGGGAGCCGGTCCATGACCTCTCCCTGCCCTATGTCCGGGGCTTCCTGAAGGAGCCCGCCGGCATCATCCGGATCGGCACCTCGGCGGCCGAGGAGCAGGCCATCATCCGGACCTCGCGCCTTTACACCTTCGCCATCATCCTGGTCTACCTCGTCCTCGGAGCCTTGCTGTCGGTGGGCCTGGGCTTCCGGCTCACGCAGGGCCTCAATCGCCTGATGACGGCCGTCCGGCGATTCGGGGCGGGCGATTATGGCGCCCATGTCCCGGTCCCGGATCGGCCGCGGGACGAGCTGGACCAGGTAGGCATCGCCTTCAACCAGATGGCCAACCGACTCCAGGCCTACGCCGAGAACCTCGAGCAGCAGGTTCACGAGCGCACCCAGCAATTGGCACGCCTCTACGAAACGCTCCAGGAGAGCGAGCAATTCTTGCGATCCGTCGTGACCAACACGCCGATCGTGTTGTTCGCAACGGATCGAACCGGCCGCTATACCCTGTCGGAAGGCAAAGGCCTGGCCGTCTTGGGTGAGGTCCCGGGGGAGCGCGTGGGGAAAACCCCTCAGGAGCTGTTTCCCGATGCCCCCGTCATCGCTGTGAACATCCAGCGGGCGCTCAAGGGAGAGATGTTCCGCACCACGGTGGTGCTGCGAGGCCTCTGGTTCGAATCGTGGTACGCCCCGCTGAAGGACCCGAGCGGCCAAGTCACGGGCGTGATCGGGGTGGCCATGGACGTGACCGAGCGCCAGCACCTGGAGGATCAACTGCGGGGCCAGTTCGAGAAGCTCCGTGAGCTCGACCAGCTCAAGACCAACTTCGTCAACGCCGTCACCCACGAGATCCGGACCCCGCTGACCTCCATCATGGGCTACGCGGAATTCCTGGAGGACGAGCTGGGCGGCCCCCTCTCCGAGCAGCAGCTCGAGTTCGTCATCCAGCTCGAAAGGGGCGCCAAGCGCCTCGAGTACCTCGTGAACGACCTGCTGGACTTCGCTCGCCTCGAGGCGGGAACCTTCCGGCTCAAGCTCGAGGAGGGCGACCTCAGCAGCAAGATCCGCGAGACCGTGGACAGCCTCAAGCCCCAGCTCGAAGACGGGCAGTTGCACCTCGAGGAGCAACTGCCCGAGGAGCCGCTCATCATCACGATGGATGCCCAGCGAATCGGGCAGGTTCTGACCAACCTCATCGGCAACGCCATCAAGTTCACGCCCCGCGGCGGCACGATCTGGGTGCGGGCGCAGGTGGAGCACGGGGAGGTGCGCTGCGAGATCGAGGACACGGGGGAGGGGATAGCTTCCGAGGACATACCCAAGCTGTTCCAGCGGTTCACCCAGCTCGAGGCAGGCGTCCGCAAGGGGAAGGGGACGGGCCTGGGCCTTTCCATCAGCAAGGCGATCATCGAGGCCCATGGGGGCCGGATCGGGGTGACGAGCGAACTCGGAAACGGAGCGACCTTCTGGTTCACCCTGCCGATGAAGCCGGACGACCCGGAGGCATGAGTCCCCTGCCAACGGTTGCGCTCAGCGCGCGAGGGCCTGCTCGTTACGGGCAATCCACTCGACGGGTGTGAGGGCGTTCGAAGGCATAGCAGCTCCTGTGGCAAGGCATGGGGTCAAGCATTCAAAGCAAGGTATACCCTGATGCTGGCGTCTTTCCTCGTCAAGCGCCCTAGACCGGGTCGGGGGCTTCCGATCCGAGCGTTCGAGTTGCCGCGGGAGGCGACCCTCGGGTGACTCGTCTAAGCACGCATTTTAAAACGCTGCGTCATCGCTATACTAGCAGCACATCCCCAAACGCTGACCGGCAGGAGGGCAGCTATGTGTTTCGTGACGACCGCAGACCAAACGGAAATCTATTACAAGGCGTGGGGCAAGGGACAGCCGGTGGTATTCAGCCATGGCTGGCCACTGACTGCGGATAGTTGGGACGGCCAGATGCTCTTTCTGGCGTCGAAAGGGTACCGCTGCATCGCGCACGATCGCCGCGGGCATGGCCGCTCGACCCAGTCTGGGATCGGCAACGACATGGATACCTACGCCGACGACCTGGCGGTACTCTTCGAGACGCTCGACCTCAAGGATGCCATTCTGGTCGGCCACTCGACGGGGGGTGGGGAAGTAGCGCGCTACATCGGTCGCCACGGCACGGAACGGGTGGCCAAGCTGGTGCTGGTCTCTGCCGTGCCGCCCTTGATGCTCCAGACGCCCGCCAATCCGGGCGGCCTGCCGATGGAGGTGTTCGACCAGATCCGGGCCGACCTCATGGCGGACCCCGCACAGTACTACAAGGACCTGGCCAAGCCGTTCTACGGTACGAATCGGCCGGGCAGCACGGTGAGCCAAGGGGTCCTCGACGCCTTCTGGCTGCGCTGCATGCAGGCCGGCCTCAAGAACGCCTACGACTGCGTCAAGGCGTTCTCCGAGACGGATTTCACGGAGGACCTCAAGCGGGTGGGCGTTCCGACGCTGATCGTCCACGGCGACGACGACCAGATCGTACCGATCGGCGCGGCAGCGTGCGCCAGCGTGAAGCTGATCAAGGGCGCGACGCTGAAGGTGTACCCCGGAGCTCCACACGGCCTGATCGATACGCACAGTGACCAGCTCAATGCCGACCTGCTTTCCTTCGCCGAGGCCCTCATGCCCATGCCATCGGGTAAGGGCGTCACACGCCAGGATTGAGGACGCAGTCGAAGGTGAGCGAAGCTTAACCCAAGCTTAGCGACTTTTTGGGAAGGAGCGGGGCCCCGCGGCGCGATAAGGAACTTAACGGTTCCTGAACGTCGAGGGGTCCCATGAAGCGCCGTCTCCTTACAACCTTGCTGCTGTTGGTGCTCGCGGGCTGCGCCCGTCCGGCGGCCTTCGCGCCCACGCCGGAAGCTTCGGCCCCGGTCCCGCAGGCGACGCCCACGCCCCTGCCGCGCCTCTCCGCTCTGCCGAGCGAACCCTTCACGCTGGCCGACACCGACAAGAAGGCCCCGAATGGAGATGCGGTCAACCTGGTCCTGGTCGGCTCGCAGGCAGCCGTCAAGGGGGCGATCGCCAAGGCCGGCTGGCTCGTGGCGGATCCCATCACAACAGCGACCTCGCTGCGCATGGCGCGCACGTCCCTGCTCGATCTGCCTTATCCCACCGGGCCCATGAGTCGGCTCTACCTGTTCGGCCGCGAGCAGGACGCCGGTTACCAGATTCCCACCGACACCGTCCGCAAGCGTGACCATTTCCGCATCTGGCGCACGCCCGTGCGGGATCCGGCCGGTCGCGAGACCTGGGCCGTGGCCGCCACCAAGGACGTCGGCATCCGCGTGGTCGGAGGCCCCACCCACGTCATCGCCCCCAAGATCGACGAGGAGCGCGCGCTGGTCGCCCAGACCCTCACGAGCACCAGCTGGATCCTGGACTCCTATCAGGTGCCGGCGGTCGGTCACCCGTACCAGGCCAAGAACGGCGGCGGCGATCCCTATGAGTCGGACGGAATGGCCCAGGTGCTGGTCATCTCGGAAACGGCCAGCGCCTACAAGCCCGAGCCGCAGAAGGTCGCAGAAGCTCCCTAAGACGCCCTAGACGCCCTTTTTCCGCCATCTTCCTTCCGGCAGCCCGATTTTCGGGCTGCCTTACGTTTTCAAGTCGCCATCGCGGGTACCTATAGCTTGCTCGTGTGGCACACGCTCGCCCTGCCGATCAAAGGGGTTTCGGCATGACGAGCCCGCGTCGAAAGGGAGGAAACGTCTTTGTTTCAAAACGGCTGCAACACCCTCGCGCTCTTCGTACACATCTGCGGCATCCTGTTGTTGTTCGCCGCCATCGGGATCAGCTCCATGGCGCTAGGCCGCTGGCGCAAGTCCGAAACCCTCGCGGAGCTTCGCCTGTGGGCGGGGACCGCCAAGGGCGTCGAGAAGCTGCACAAGATCTCGACTGCCGCCTTCGTACTGTCCGGGCTCTACCTGGCCTTCGTCGGCAACCTCTGGTCCAAGGGGTGGTTGATCGTCTCGATCGTGGCGACGGTGATCCAGGTGGCCATGGGGCCCCTGCTCCTGGGTCCCTCCGTCGGCGCCGTGATGAAGGAAGCGGGCGGTCCTCCCGAGGCGCCGGTGTCGCCCAAGGTGCGGACGCTCATCGCCCAATCCAGGCTTTGGACGATCCACAGCCTGATGCATGGAGTCGGCCTGGGCATCCTGTTCCTGATGGTGGCCAAGCCCGTCGACATGGTCACGTCCGTCGCCATCTGGCTGGGCTTCGGCGCGCTGGGCGCCGCCGGCTCCCTGTTCAAGCGCCAGGCAGCCCCCGCGGCGCCCGTGGAGCAGAAAGCGGCCGAGCCCGTCGCCTAGTCAGCCGACAGC
>DATNQJ010000343.1:0-6139 GCA_036704085.1 Stenomitos sp. | reverse complement strand
GCTCCGTTTTTAGGTCGATTCCTTTGGGGGGGATGAAAGACCTGTAAAGCCCCATCAAATCGCCATTAAATTTTGATGCAAAACAGACATTTCGTTAAATTGTCAAACGCCAAGAAAGGCCCGTGACCAGCCGCTTGGGTGGTCACGGGCCTTTCAGAGAGCGATCGCCGCTGGGCCGCGGCGCCGGAAGGGCTGGAACTCAGCGCATCAGGCTAGGTCCAGCGAGAGGCCAAAAACGCTCGCAACGTAGGAGGAGAGGTCGGAGGGCAATGGGGCCACCAGCCGCATGAGCTCTTGGGTTCGCGGGTGCCGGAAGCTCAAGGTTCGCGCGTGGAGGGCCTGGCGCTGGAGGGTGGCGTGAGGGCGGCCATACAGCTTGTCCGCGAGCAGCGGATGGCCCATGAACTGCAGGTGGACGCGGATCTGGTGGGTGCGCCCCGTCTCGAGCCTTAGCACGAGCAAGGTCTCCGAGGTCTCCTTGCTGCGCGCGAGGACCTGGTAATGGGTCGTGGCCGTCTGGCCATGCGGGGCGATCTCGCGGTAGCCGCCCGGGCCGGAACGCCGGGCAATGGGAGCTTCGATGACCCCGTGGTCTTGCTCCAGGAGGCCCTCGGCGATCGCGAGGTACTCGCGATCGAGCTTGAACTCCTCGAGCTGACCGGCCAGCTGCTGGTGGGCGTACGAATGCTTGGCGAAGACCACCAGGCCCGAGGTGTCCCGGTCGATGCGGTGGACCGGATGGATCCCCACCGCCTCCTGATGGGACTGGAAGTAGTGGGCGAGCCCGTTGGCGAGCGTGCCGTGGTAGCAGCCGTGGGTCGGATGGACGACCAGGCCGGGCGGCTTGTTCAGGACGATGAGGTCCGCGTCCTCGTAGAGGATGTCGAGGGGCACGGGCTCCGGATCCACCTTCTCCGACGGCGCCTCCGGCAGTCGCAGCTCCAGCTCGTCGCCTTCCTGAGCCGGGTGGTTCACCCGGACGGCCTGGCCGTTGAGGTAAATGCCGTCGACGGCCTTGAGCCGGCGGATCAACAGGCGGGACATGCCCAGCTGGCGAGTCAGCACGCCGCTGACGGTGGCGTGGGGAGGGGTTTCTCGAACGGTGTAGCGGAAGATGGACACGGAAATGAGGCTCGCTCGGTCGTAAGGGATTCAGCAGGATAGCGCCCTCCGGCGCCTGGATCAAGAGCCTCGCCCGCCTGTTTGCACCGAAGAAGCCTGGCGAAGGTTGCCATGCATGCGGGCGGCGCGGCGTTTTATGCTACAGATCCGGCCCGCACAGACGGCCTCCCCGCTTGATGGCCGTAGGCACCAGGGCCGGTCGCAAAGAGGACCGAGCCAGTGGGAGAGCGTACCCTCGACCTGAGGCTTTCGTGGTTGGCCGCCGGCTGCTGGCTGGCCGCCTGTCAGCCGCTGCCCGTTCCGTCGAATCCCCCGGACCCGAGCCCTGCGCCTCAGCACGTCGGAGCGGCCCCGGGTCCGGCCCTGACCTTCACGGTCGAGGCCAAGGAGCTGCTCCGAGGGCGCGCCCTCTCGGCGCTCAAGATCGAGGTCGACGGCGTGCGCGCCGAGCCCGGTCCCAACGGCACCTGGCGCGCGGCGGTCGCGCCGGCGGACCGCCACACCGTGCGGGTCGGGCGCCAGAGCTATCTGACCTCGACCTACCAGGGGCCCCTGGTCGAGGGAGCGTGTCTCCAGGCCCAGCTCTGTCCGACGGGGATCCGCGTGGTGGCCTTTGGCGATAGCCTCACGGCCGGCCTCAAGGTGGACCTTGCCGATCGCTTCCTCATGAAGCTCGAGGCTCGGCTCCAGAGCGCACGCCCCGGCTTCTGGGTCGATTTCCGCGATGCCGGCCGCTCCGGCGACACCTACGAGTCGGCGCTCGACCGGGTCACCGACGACGTGCTGAACGCCAATCCGGACCTCACCTTCGTGGAGTTCGGCACCAACGATGCGTTCAAGACCCGCCTGGCCGACTTTCCCGATTCCGTGGACGCCCTCCTGGCTCCGATCGTCCAGGTCTCGCCGCGCGTGCTGGTGGCGGACATCCCCTACAAGCCCCGCTGGTACGGCGACTGGAACGATCACACGGCTCCCTACAACCGCGCCATCGCCGAGGTGGCCGCCCGCAACGGGGCGCGATTGGTCTCGTTCTCGCAGGCCTTTCGCAAGGCGGCCCAGGGGGGGCAGTGGGACCTCTTCTACCACGAGGAGCCCTACGACACGACCAAGCCCGACACGGTCTCGCAGGGAGACCTCCATCCGAACGCGGAGGGCAACGAGCTGATGGCCGAGACCCTCGGGGACGCGATCCTCTCCGTCACCGAGCCCAGCATCGGCCTCAAGCAGCCCTAGGCGATCGCTTCGTCCAACATGGCCAATTTCAGCTCTCCGCCCGGGAGCTATAACGGGGCAACGTACGCTTGCCCGTTTTCGGTACGGAGTCGCCATGCCCGAGACCAAGCCCGCCTCCCGCCTCGCCTTCGTCGACGGACTGCGCGCGCTGTCCGCCCTGTGGGTGATCGCCTACGACGTGTGGCGGTTCAATCGGGACCCGGACCTCGGCCCGCTGACGGCCCTCTTTCGGAGCGGGCATTTGGGCGTCGAGGTCTTCATGGTGCTCAGCGGCTTCTGCCTGTTCTATCCCATCGCCGAGAAGCGCCTCGCTCCGGGCCACTGGCGCGACTACTTCGTGCGCCGCGCCCGGCGCATCCTGCCGCCCTATTACGCGGCGATGGCGTACGCGATCGCCCTGCCCTTCCTGGTCATTCCGCTCTTTTGGGCCATGAGAGTCCCGTACACCCCGGGCCCCCTGCCCTCGGCCTGGCAGTTCGTCACGCACCTGTCGCTGGTCCACAACCTCTTCCCGGACACCCAGTCCGGCATCAATCCCAGCTTCTGGTCCCTGAGCCTGGAGGCCCAGTTCTACGTCATCTTCCCGTTGCTCGCCCTCTTGCTGCTGCGCCTGAGAGGCGGGGGCCTCGCGGCCATCGTGGGTTTCTGCCTGGTCTACCGGTTTCTGGCCTGGCAGGTCCTGGGCCCCCTCGTTCCGGATGCCTCGCGCATGGCCCTCGGGGCCATCCTCGGGCGGCTGACGATCTTCACGGCTGGCATGGGGGCCGCGTGGCTCGTGCGCAACGCGTGGCGGCCGCGGCTTTCGCGCCTCGCCCAAGGCTTCTGGGTGCTCTCCACGCCGTTGGTGATGGCCCTCGGCTTCTACTGGTACTTTCACCCCGTCGGGGCATGGCCGCTCTCGGACGCATGTCTGGGCGTCGCCATCGGGGGCCTCCTCGTGCGCTCGGCGAGCGGGACGTCATGGCTTGCGACCCCCTGGCTCGTGGCCCTGGGCGAGCGTTCGTACAGCTTCTACCTGATCAACCGGCCCACGTGCTACTTCGTCAACTATGCCATCGTGCAACGGGTGCCCGGGACGCCCGCCCTGCACATGGGCCTCACCCTGGCGGTCGGCGGCACGATCAGCGTGCTGCTCGCGATGGCCTTCTATCGGTGGATCGAGCGGCCCTTCATGGTCCGCCGCCCCCAGCCGACGCTCGCGAAAACGACGGCCATGGCGCGCTGAGGAGGGCTAGGCGGGCAGCTTGAGGGTACGCTTGGCGCGCAGGAGCTCGCGGAACTCCTCGGGCGGGATCGGGCGGCTGAAGAGGAAGCCCTGCATCTCGTCGCAGCCGTGTCCGGTGAGGAAGGCGAGCTGTTCGGGCGTCTCAACGCCCTCGGCGAGCACCTTGAGGCGCATGCGGTGCGCCATGGCGATGATGGCCGTGACGATGGCCGCATCCTCATGGCTGGCCGTGAGGTCCCGGACGAAGGACTGGTCGATCTTCACCGTGTTGATCGGGAAGCGCTTCAGGTAGCTGAACGACGAGTAGCCGGTCCCGAAGTCGTCGATGGAGAACTGGATGCCCAGGTGGTTCAGCATCCGCAGGACCTGGATGGTCGTGTCCAGGTTTTCCATCAGGATGCTCTCGGTCAGCTCGAGCTCCAGGCAGGAGGGAGGCAGGCCCGTTTCTTCCAGCGCATGGGTGATGGCGTAGGCCAGGTTGCGGTGCTTGAAGTGCTTGCCCGACAGGTTGACCGAGATGCGCATGTCCTCGAAGCCGTCCATGTGCCAGGCCTGGGTCTGCGCGCAGGCGGTCTTGAGCACCCACTCGGTGATGGGGATGATGAGCCCCGTGTCCTCCGCGAGCGGAATGAACTTGGCCGGCGAGACCAGGCCGAGATCGGGATGGCGCCAGCGGATGAGGGCCTCGGCGCCCGTGACCTGCCCGGTCTTGAGATCCAGCTGCGGCTGATAATAGAGCATGAGCTCGTCGCGCTCGAGGGCGCGCCGCAGGCTGTTGTCCAGCGAGAGGCGCTCGGCCGAGGCGGTGTTCATGGCCGGCGTGTAGTGCTGGTAGGTGTTGCCGTTCTCCTTGGCCCGGTACAAGGCCGCATTGGCATTCTTGACCAGGCTCACGCTGTCCTCGCCGTCGGACGGATAGACGCTGATGCCGATGCTCGTGGTGAGCAGCAGCTCCCGGTCATGGACGGTGAAGGCGCAGGAGAGCTCGTCGACGATCCGCTGTGCGACGAGCACGGCATCCTGGCTGTTGGCGATCTCGGTCAAGAGGACGGTGAACTCGTCGCCACCCAGACGAGCGACGGTGTCGCAGTCACGCAGACAAGCTTTCAATCGCTCCGAGATGGCCTGGATGAGCTTGTCGCCCGCTTCGTGTCCGAGCGTGTCGTTGACGAGCGCGAAGCGATCCAGGTCGATGACCAGCACGGACAGGTGCCGGCGCTTGCGGCGGGCAACGGCCAGGGCGTGGGTGAGGCGGTCATGGAACAGCGTGCGATTCGGCAAGCCCGTCAGCGCATCGGTGACGGTCAGGCGGTGGATCGTCTCCTTGGCCTCGGCCTCGATGCGCTGGATTTCGCCCACGAGGAACTCTCGCTCGGCCCTCAGGTCGGCGAGCTCTCGGAGCAGCTGTTCAGTGGTCCGCTGGTCGGTGGCGGTATGAATCGTCTCTTCGTCTCTCATGGCGCTAATGCTTGGATACCCGCCAAGCAAGCTGCTCTATCAGGCTGGTCTCAAAAAGCGATGGGTCGTGACGCGATTCTGGCGGGTTACTGCCTTGAGCGGAATGCCTGGTTGGGGTGTCATGGCCGTCGACGGACGCCCTGCCGCTATCGGCCCTGAGCCTAGAACGGAGCCCCATGGACCCTGCGACGACTGCTTACCTCGATCACTTGCGCCATGGGCTGGAGGGCCTCGGAGCCGAGTCCGTGTACCTGGCCAAGCTCATTCTGCCGCGGGCCCGGGTGGAGGCGCGGTCGCCCGAGGTCGATTGGGACCAGCCCACCGTCACCGACCTGCGTTCCTGCCTCATGAAACCCGAGCACCGGGCGCAGGTCCCGTGGCTCCACGATCGCGTGGAGGCCCTTGCCGCAATCCCGTGATGCCTTGAAGGCCGGCTGACCCCTCACGGAGCGGGCGAACAGGTCGAAGTGGCGTCTCAGATGCCACGCTCGACTTGAAAGCGCCCGCTCTTGCTGTGTCGTAATCAAGCCATTACTCGGTCATGTGTTGGGGAAAACTTCCGTAGGACATCAAGGCGGTGAATCGTAAGGTCGGGGGCGTGGTCGACCATGCCTGCGGGCGAAGGTTGGCCAATCGCTGAAAGGAGGAACCATGCGTACGAGACTCCTTCCCGCTCTTACCTACGGGATGCTGGCCGCGACGGTCGGCTGTTCGCAAAGCCCCCCGACCTCCACTTTGAGCCAGCCCCCGGCACCTGATGCCCAGCGCCAGGTGCAGGCCGATGAGCCGCAGGCGGTCGACGAGAGCAAGCTGCCGAAGCCGATGTCGATCCAGGACTTGCCCCAGAAGCTGGATCCGAGCCAGGTCGTCACGCTGCCCGAAGACAAGATCAAGGTCATGGACCTGGACGTGTCCGACGGTCAGGGCGATCGCACCGTGCAACAGCGCGGCCGTGGATTCGGGCGTTCGTTCGGTGGACGTGGCTTCAGTCGCTTCGGCACGGGACGCCGGTTCTTCGGCACGGGACGCCGCTTCTTTGGTACGGGACGTCGTTACTACTACTCGTATCCCTACTACTATCCGTATTACTACTACAACAAC
>DATNQJ010000342.1:0-4278 GCA_036704085.1 Stenomitos sp. | reverse complement strand
GACCACCATCTATAACTGCCTCAGAAAGGGGGTAGCCTACGATCCAAGGCGAGTCCTTGTAAGCAAGGAATCGCCTTGTCTTTCGACGTCCCTAGCAGCAGTGGCTTGACTTTTCAGACAACACAAAGCCGGGATCCAGGGTCGGCTCTCGTGTCACATGCCCTGGACCCCGGCTTTCGCCGGGGTGACGGTTTTTCGTGCCTAAGATGGAACAAACCTACGGGAGGATTCCCGAGCGCCCTTCGTTACGCGAGCCCGAACATCGCGCGCAGCCGGTTGAGATAGCTGATAAGCCCCGACAGGTCGAGACCGAGGCCGGGCAGGACGAACGGCTTGACCGCTGGCTTGGCGACAGGCACCGAGGGTTTTGCAGGCGTGGGCTCGGGAGCCGACGGGCGGACCGGCTCGGTCGAGACCGGAGGCTTGACCGCAGGCTTTGGACCCGGCTTCGCCGCGGGCTTGTCGAACGCCGCGATCACGTCCTCGGCGGCGTGACCCTTCTTGATGGCGGCCTGGACCTCGGGGTTCCGCAACCCGAGCTTCTCCGAGGCATGGACCATGCGATAGGCGGCCGGGGTGTTGCCCTCGGCATACAGGGAGCGGGCCCGCTCCAGGCGGCTCGAGAACTCTTTGAGCATCTGGCCGTCGAGGCCGTTGCCGGTCTTGGCCAGGTTGGCGGCCATCTGGTCCATCCGGCGCGCGGCCGCCTCGAACGTCTTGTCGGCCGCAGGCTTCGCAAGATTGCGCCCCAGGGAGACGCTGTCCTTCTCGATCGTTCGGGCAATTGCATCGGCGGCCCGCTTCGTCTGCTCGGACGCGGCCTGGACGCCGCGACGACCGACCTGCTGGCTCACCCGGCTCGAAACTTCGCTCAACCCGATTCCCATCGCGTCCCCTCCCTCTCGATTGGATGAGGGTGTTATCGAGCCGTCAACTTATCGGGATGCGCGCCCGGCCTTATCCCGGCGTAAAAAGTGGTTTAAATTCTCCGATCGACTAGCGGTCCGCCACCGTCATGCCGAGGAACTCGGCGAACGAGGTCGCCAGCTCCATGGCCTGGCCCGAATCGATGATCATGCCCTTCAGGTCCGCCGGACGGAGCACCAGGCCGTCCAGCCGTACGCCCCGGAAGTCCGCCTGCTCCAGCTTCGCGCCCGTGAAGTTGGCGCCCTGAAGATCCGATCCCCGAAAGCTGACGCCTTTCAAGTTGGCGCCCTGGAAATCGGCCTCGCGAAGGATGCAGTCTTCGAAGCGGACGTCCCGAAGGGTCGCCAGCCGGAACTGGGCCAGGTCCAGCTTGCAGCCCCGGAACCTCACGTCCGAGAGCTTGGCCTCCGCCAACTTGAAACCCGTGAGGCGTCCCTCGAGGAACTCGACGCGCTCGAAGGCCGCGGCGGCGCACGACACATTGGAGAGGTTCGACCTCAGGAAGCGCACGTCGCGCAGGCGCAAGCGCTTGAGCATGGCCCCGGACAGGTTGGCGCGTTCCAGCAGGACCGCATCGAAGAAGACGTTCTCGGCCGTCTGGCCCGCACCCTCCAGGTCGTTCAAGGCGACCTCCGAGAGCTGGAGGCCGGCGCTCAGCTCGCACACCGGAAAGAGCGGCGTGGCCAGATTCGCCGGCAAGTCCGGCGGTGCGAGGGGCCTCTTGGCCTTGGAGTTAGGTGCCTTCATCCATTCCCTCCCAGTAACGGGGCGACCTTGCCATTCTACCGCTCCCGACGCGATCGGCGGCACCTTCCGACCCTTCACGAACGTTCACTTGACACCTGGAACCACCCGGCGCATCATTCTGTTGACCATCGGTCAAGACCACTGGTCAAGACCACCGGTCAAGGCTTTACCGATTCATCAACCGGGGACCCCATGGCCAAGCAGAACCACAGGCATCAGAACAGCGAGGTCCGGCGCCGCATCCTCGACGCGGCCCGGGCGGAATTCATGGAGCACGGGTACGAGGACGCCTCGGTCAACCGCATCATCCAGACGGCGGGGATCAACAAGGGCTCTCTCTACCACTACTTCGAGGACAAGGCCGATCTCTTCGTGACGGTCCTGAAAGCGGTCACCGAGGAGATGACCCAAAGCGTCACCGAGCTCAACCTGGCTCACCTGCTCCGGGAGCCCCCCAAGGACTTCTGGGGGTTCATGGAGCACGCCTCCATCAAGAAGATCGCCTTCGCCATCCACCACCCCGGGCTCACCCGCCTCGGCAGCGAGCTGTTCCTGCAAGCCGCCAAGCCCGGGGCCCCGGCCAAGTTCAAGGAGTACATGCAGACGGAGGTCCACGACCTCATGGGCGAGTTCCTGAAGGTGGGACAAGCCCAGGGCGCCGTTCGCGAGGACCTGCCCATCCCCATGCTGACCCATATCATCATGGCCGTCAGCGAGATCATGAACCGCTCCCTCTTCGAGGATCCCTCGCTCATCGAGCGGTTCGACCCCGAGGAGATCCGCCGCTACTCTCACCTGCAAGTCGACATGATACGTCGCATTCTTTCCGTCCCGGAAGGAGGGACCCCCCATGCGTAACCGCCGCGCCTCCCGCGTCCTTGGCTCCTTGCTGGCCGTCGGCCTCGTCCTCGCAGCCCCCACGGCTGCCGGGGCCAAGGTCGACGCCCGTTCCCTGATTCGCCAGGCCGAGACCCAGTACCAGGGACGGAGCTCCCACGCGATCATGCACATGAAGGTCGTGACGGCCTCCTGGACCCGCGAGATGACCCTCGAGTCCTGGAGTCAGGGCCGCGACAAGATGCTCTCCAAGGTCCTCAGCCCCAAGAAGGACGCCGGAGTGGCTACCCTCAAGGTGGGCTCCGACCTCTGGAACTACCTGCCCAAGATCGACCGGCTCATGAAGATCCCTACCAGCCTGATGGGCGATCGCTGGATGGGCAGCCACCTGACCAACGACGACCTGGTCAAGGAGCAAAAGATCGATGAGATCTACGACTTCAAGGTCGAGAAGGAGACGGCCAAGGAGGCGACCATCGTGGCCACCCCCCGTCCGGACGCCCCGGTCGTGTGGGGCAAGATCGTCTACCGGCTGGACCTGGAGCGCGACACCCCCATCCGCATCCGCTACTTCGACGAGGACGGGGAGCTCGCCCGGACCCTCGAGTTCTCCGACCTCCGCGAGATCGACGGACGAACCGTCCCCACGCGCCTGCGCTTCGTGCCGGCGGATCCCCCCGGTGAGTACACCGAGCTGAGCTACGAGAAGCTGGACTACGATCCGAACCTGCCCGACGGCCTCTTCTCGATCCGGTCGCTGAGGAAGTAGCCATGTCTCTCTTGATGCGGCTCAGCTTCCGCAACCTCTGGCGCAACAAGCGCCGCACCCTGCTCACCATGTCCGGCATGGCGCTCTCGACGGCCCTCCTGATCTGGGTCATGGGCCTCATCGCGGGGACCTACGCCGACGCCATCGAAAGCGTGACCGGCCTCTACTACGGTCATGCCAAGATCACCGCGCCCCATTACCTGGACGAGCGCGACATCGCGCTGAACCTCGACGAGGCCTCCTTGCCCCCGAGCGTCCGGCACGATCCCCACGTCAAGGGCGTGGCGAGCCGCGTCCGCGGCTTCATGCTGCTCAGCTCGGGAGAGGGCGACCAGGCGAAGAGCCAGGCCGCCGAGCTTCTGGGCATCGATCCCCGGGAGGAAGAGGCCGTCAGTGGCCTCGCCGCTCGGATCGCCTCGGGCACCAACCTGACGAGCGCGAACGCAGACGGCATCCTGCTCGGCAAGACTCTTGCCCAGCGGCTCGGCGCCACCCTCGGCTCCGAGGTGATCGCCATGGGGCAAGCCGTCGACGGCAGCACGGCCCCGGGGATCTTCCATGTCGCAGGCCTGCTCAATACGGGTGACACCGCCCTGGATGGCTCCCTCGCCCTGGTCGGCCGCAAGACCCTGCAGGCCATGCTCGGCATGGATGGGCGCGTCCACGAGTGGGTCCTCCACCTGGACAGCCCCATGATCAGCCGCGAATGGGCCAAGGCTGCCCAGGCAAAGGTGACGGACGCCGAGGTGGCCCCCTGGCAGCGCCTCTTGCCCGTGATGGCGAACATGATCGACAAGTCGGGCGTCCAGAAGGCCATGACGGCCGTCATCTTCTACTTCGCGGTCATCCTCATCACCGTCAACACCATGTACATGGCCCAGCTCGAGCGGCTGCGCGAGTTTGCCGTGATGGGCGCCATCGGGCTCAAGCCGCGGCGCCTCATGAGCCTCATCGTCCTCGAGGGGGCCATGATGAGCGGGATCGCAGCCCTGGCCGGC
>DATNQJ010000341.1:0-3820 GCA_036704085.1 Stenomitos sp. | reverse complement strand
TGGCCGCGTAGCCCACGTAGGTATAGGCGGCGATCGCCACCGACGTCCAGAACAAGGCCTCGAGCCAGTCCATCCAGGGGAGCTCCTTCCCTTGAGCGACGTGACCCTCCCATCGTAGGGCCAACTTGTCTTAGGCGCCTTGGCAGAAGTAACCAAAAACAATCAGCGGGCTAGGAGGGCGTCTGGACGCCAAAACGCCTGTGGTACAATCAGGGAGGATCGAGGAGGGACGCCGTGGAGACGCAGATCACCTACACCGCCGCCCGCACGGCAAGGGCCCGCCTTCGGGGTTCGTGCCTGGTCATGACCATTCCTCGCCACTGGCCGCGCTCGGAGCAGCAAGAGGCGATCGCCAAGTTCACGCGCTGGGGCCAGAAGCAGACCGCGACCCTCGCTGCGTTGCCTGTCCTGCCGCAGGGACCGGCCGTGACCCTGCCCGAGCTGACGGAGCTGGTCGCGCGGGTCAACCGCGAGACCCTGAACGTCTCCTACGCCGGCGTGCGCATCGGTCATGCCCGCTACACGCGGCTGGCCCAGGTCAACCTCAAGACCAAGATCCTCACCTTCTCGCAGTTCGCCATCGACGGGATGCCGGAGCGCGCCCTGCGCTACCTCATCCTGCATGAGCTCAGCCACCTGGTCGTGCCAGACCACTCCAAGGCCTTCTGGGCACTGGTGGGCAAGTACATGCCCGACTATCGGCACCAGCGCCAGGTCGCCCAGCGGCATTTCCAGCTCGCGAGCCACACGGCCGACAGCACTCCGGTGGCGCCGACAAAAGAGCCGCCGGCCCCTCGGCCGACGGCTCCCCAACAACTGAAGCTCTTCTAGCTAGAGAGTCTTGCCCGCCGCACTCTGCAGCGCGGCCCGCATCCGCAGCTCGGTGGTCGGATCCACGTACTCGTTGA
The DNA here is from genome assembly GCA_036704085.1 of Stenomitos sp. Taxonomy (GTDB): domain Bacteria; phylum Cyanobacteriota; class Sericytochromatia; order S15B-MN24; family UBA4093; genus DATNQJ01. The sequence continues at coordinate 2,912 of DATNQJ010000341.1, read as the reverse complement.
TGGCCCAGTCGCCGTTGGCGAGCTTGTAGCCCTGGCGAATGCCCGCCTTGTTCTTGAAGGCCATGACCGCCTCGGCCGTGGCGTCGTCGAAGGTCCCCGTCAACGTCACCTTGTAGCCCAGCCGACCCAACAGGGACTGGAGGCGCGAGACGTCCGCGCTCGCGCTGTCCGGGCCCACCGCCTGGCCGTAGGCCGCAATCTCCTTCTGGAAGGCGAGGACGTTCTCCTCGCTGGGATACAGGTTATGGTCGGCGGCATAGGTCTTGACCGCCTCGGCGCTCATGGTCGGCTCGGGCTTGCGATCCACCGACTGCACCACGTCATAGAGGGCATTCGCCGTCTGGCTGTCCACGTACTCGTTGATGGCGAAGCTGCCGTCCGCCTGCTTGTAGTCCTGATGGAGACCCTTCGCCTGCTTGAAGTGGAGGACCGCGAGGGCCGTGGCATCGTCGAAGGTGCCCGTGGGCTGGACGTCATAGCCCGCCACGCGCAGGGCCGCCTGGATTTGCTTGATCTGGGCGGGCTCCCCCTGGCCGGGACCGATGGCATCCCGGTCGTAGCGGCCCACCTCGGAGAGGAACTGGCGCACGTTGCCGGCATCCGGCGCGAGGTTGTACTTGACGGCCAGCGCCTGCAGCTTGGACTCGTCCAGGTTGGCGGTCTCCTCCTGGGTGGGCAGACCCTGCTTGAGCAGGCCCATGGTGAGCGCCGAGGCCGGAGACAGGAGCACGAAGGGGCTCACGGTGGCCACCCGACCGGCGAGCTGCATCATGCGGTCGAAGGCCGGCAGGCTCTCGACCACCCCGCGCGCGGCCACCGTGCCCGCGCCCTCGACGAGTGTGCTTGCCCGGATGGCCTCATCGGCGCCCGACGCCTTGGTGAGGCCCTCCTCGACACGGCCCGCGCCCGCCGCGGCCGCGGCCGCCCGGGTGCCTGCCGCCAGCAGATCGTCCGTGTGGGCCAAGAGCGCGGCCGTGCTCATCATCTGGCCGGCCACATTGATGTTCTGGAGGCCGCTCAGCATGGCCATCCGGCTCGCGGCGCGCGCGGCATCCCCCGCCCGGGCATAGCCCGCGATCTTGCCCGTGAGGGTGGCCATCTGCTCGACCTTGCCGGCCTCGGCCACGTAGCCGAGCTTACTGAGCTTGGCGGCCTTGTCGGCGAGGTCCGCTGCCTGGGTCGAGAGCTTGACGGCCAAGGAAGCCGACTTCACGGCTTCACTCACGCCCTGGCCCGCCTTCAGGGCCGCATAGGCGCTGGTGGTCCCCACCGCCGTGGCCTTGGCAGCCCCCGCCACCTCCGAAGGGCTCACGAACATGCTGCCGATCTCGACGATGCCGCGCCCGATCGCCAGCCCCGGACGCCCCTCGCGGATCGCCTTGGTGTAGGGATCCACGAAGGCGTGGCCCAGCATGCTGAGGCCTTCCTTGGGATCGGTGACGAGCTTGGTCACCAGGAAGCCGACCCCCTTGGCGGTCTGGATGGGGTGACGGACCATGGTGTAGAGGCCCACGCCCATGTCCTTGATGGCCTCGCCGCCGCCGATGAAGACATCCGCCAGGTGCCCTAACAGCCCGCGCTTCTTGGGGGCCTCGGTCGGCTGCGGAGCCGACAGGGGCCGGGTGCCGGGCGTGGTCAAGGGACGCGTCACGGCACGGTTGGATTGGTTGCGGATGTCCATGCTGCCTCCCTCAGGCCACCGCGGCCTACCCTGTTTATCGCCAGGAGAGGCCGCGGCTTTCGGTTTTTAACAGGCATTTAAAACTCGAGGGGCGCCTCGCGGCGCCCCTCTCGTCCTTACGAGGCCTTGGCCGGTTGCTTCTTCAGCTCCGCGACCATCGCGCTCGCGGTGTCCTCTCCCACGTACTCGTTGACGGCGAAGGTGCCGTCGGCGAGCTTGTAGGTCTGGTGCAAGCCGTGCTTGACCTTGAAGTCGATGACCGCATCGGCGGTCGTGTCATCGAAGGTGCCGGACGTCGACACCTGGTAGCCGAGGCGCTGCAAGAGCGTCTGCAGCTGCTTGACGACGGCCGGGCTGCCGGCGTCGGGACCGATCGCCCCCTGCTCGCGGTAAGCGGAGACCTCGTCCACGAAGGCCTGGATGTTGCCGGTCTCGCTCAGGAGGCCCTTCTCCTTGACCAGCGCCTGCAGTTGCTCGTCGCTGACGGCCGGCTTCTGACCCTGGGCGGGCGTCTGCGGCTGAGCGGGAGTCTGAGCGGGAGTCGGCGTGGGCGCCTGGGGCTGCGCCGCAGGCTTGGCGCCGGGGATCTGGAGCTTCTGGCCGGGCAGGATCAGGTTCGGGTTCATGCCGATGACCTGCTTGTTCAGGTCGTAGATCTCGCGCCAGCGGTTGGCATCCCCCAGCTCCTGCTGAGCGATCCGAGAGAGGGTGTCGCCGTTCTTGACCGCGTAGACCTTCGGCTCGGTCGCAGCGCCCTGGCTCGTGGCCGGGGTCGGCGTGGCAGCCGGGGTCGACGAGGTGGCCGGAGTCTGCGAGGTGGCCGGAGTCTGCGAGGTGGCCGGGGTCGACGAGGTCTGGCTGCCGGTCGAGGTCGTGCTCACCGGCTTGGCGCTCGCCGACTTGACGATGTTGGCGATGTCCTCGCGGCTGAAGCCGAGCTGCGTCAGGGCCGTCCCCAACTGGGTGAGCTGGTTCTGGAAGGCCGCGAGCTGATCGGCCGGGACGTCGGCGAGCATCGCGTTGAAGTCCCCGACCGCGCCCTTGAAGTGGTCCAAGACCTCTTGCTGGGCCTTGAGGCGCTCCTCGGGGGTCTTTGCGGCCTTCACCTGGTCGAGCGAGTCGGCGATCGCATTGACGTGCGCCTCGTACGACTCAAGCGGGGTCGAGGGCTTGGCAGGCGTGGCGGCGGCCTCGTCGGTGGCATCCGCCGGAGCCATCAGGGGGGCCTGGG
>DATNQJ010000340.1:0-2198 GCA_036704085.1 Stenomitos sp. | reverse complement strand
ATCCAGAAGCTCCAGAAGAGCCCGGCGCGGGTATAAGGCCCCGCTCAGGGGCTCGCGCCGGGTAGCGTTCCGGGAAATTCCAAAGCCTCGCTAACGCGATCGGTAGATTGGAATTTCCCTACACGCCACCCGTCGCTCGCTTCCTCAACGCACAAACGGACAGCGGCCCCCGGTGAACCGGGGGCCGCTGCTTCATGGTTGTTCGGCCTTGCGTAAGGCGTTGGAGGCCAGGTGCGCCTGGCGGGTCGGCTCCGGGAGCCGATAGCCGCGCGCGCACTCGAGGACCCAGCGCACGGCGGTCTCGTTGGAGACCCGGTGCCCGCACGAGACGAAGACGGGATTGACGTTGTCCTTGGTGCGCACGGCATACCCGACCGTCTCCCCGTGATGGACGAGGGGGGCCATGCTGCCGCGGGCGCTGTCCAGCTCGCCGTGGGTCCCCACAAGGATGGACTTGCCGCAGCCGATGGTCGGCTTGTCCAGGAGGAGCCCCAGGTGGCTCGCGATCCCGATGCGGCGCGGGTGAGCACGCCCGTGGCCGTCCGCGATGATCAGGTCCGGCTTGATCTCGAGCCGCTCGTAGGCCGCCATGACCAGGGGCACCTCGCGGAACGACAAAAGGCCCGGGATGTAGGGCATGGTGAGGGGCAGGCGTGCGCCCGCCACCTCCAGCACCTGCATCTCGGGCACCGAGAGCACGACGATGGCCGCAAAGCCCTCGTCCGCGAAGCGCTGCATCGAGACGTCCACGCCCGCGATCGTCCGGACCGGGCCGAGGTCGTCCTCGCACCGAACCCGGGTCGCAAGCTCCCGCTGCAGGGCGATCGCCTCGGCTGGGCTCAAGTTCCACGGATGCGTGACAGCGGCCATGGCCCCACCCTACCACGCCTCCGCGCGGGGCCCTAGCAGCAGGCGGGGATCGTTCCCCCTCGAAAGGGGACGCCGGCCTTTCGGCCGGCGTCCGGGGCGTCATTAGACCTGGTTGATCGCCGACAGCTTCCAGTTGGACTGGCCGCGATCGCGCATGAAGGTCCAGACCTCGCGGAACTCTGTCGGCTCGGTGGCCGAGCCGTCGACGATCTGGCCGTTGCGCTCGACGTAGTCGAGGAGACGGGCGTAGATCTTGACGGTGATGAACTCCTGCGTCCCCTCGGTCCAGGCCTCGGAGAGGTCGAAGTCGCGCATCACGATATTCTTGATGATGTTGCGCTCGCCCTTGGCCGCCATGCCGTCGAGATCCTCGACGAAGTAGTCGTAGATCTCATTGGTGGTCAGCTGCTGGAGGCTCGCGCGGTCATTGGCGGACCAGGCCTCCTGGATCCGGAAGAAGACGCTCGACAGCTCGTCCTCGGTCTTCTGGGTGTTGAAGCCCGGGTTGTTGAGGGCGATGGCCGCGAGGCCCTGCTCCTTGGTCTGCCGGTAGCCGCCGATGTCCGTCACCGTGGGCGAGGTCGAGGCCCCGAACATGCTCGGAGCACCCGGCTGATCGTAGGTCGACCCCTGGTAGTTCTGACCCGTGGTCGCGTAGCTCACCTGCCGGTTCTTGATGAAGCGATAGGCCAGGTAGCCAAGGCCCGCGAGCAACAGCAAGGTGAACAGGCCACCGCCGCCACCGCCACCGCCGTATCCGTTGCCATAGCCGCCGTAGCCGCCGCCGTGATGGCCGAAAAGCATGTTGCCGATGGCCGTACCGGCGACGCCGCCCGCCAGACCCGAGAGGAAGGGATTACGCTGGACCCACGATTGCCGCTGCTGGGTCGTGGGGCTGCTCCAGGGGTTGGTCTTGGTCGGGGTGTTCCAGGGGCTCGTCGCCGGCTGGCGCGAGCGCTGGATGGATTGGAAGCCATTGTTCTCGTAGGTCCGCGACCCGCGGTACCCGAACGACGAGTACCCGCCGCTCCGCGAGCGGCCGGCGCGCGCGTCCGCATTCTCCGCGACGACTCCGCCGAGGAAGATGCCGAGGGCGGCAATGGCTAGGAATTTTCGAGCGTTCAACATCATTCTCCTCCTGTACGCCGTCGCGAGGACGGGCATCCCGTGAGCACCAGGTCCTGGCGCTCCTCGCCGCTCGTTCGGTCAGAGGCTCCAAAGCATAAAGGGAGCATGACCCGAATGAGCAGCGAACTGCTCACTACGAAGGTCTTGCTCCCGAGCTCTCACTCGTCGCGGTCACCGAACCCTTGCGGGTTGTCTTGACG
>DATNQJ010000339.1:0-4580 GCA_036704085.1 Stenomitos sp. | reverse complement strand
AGCTGCTTCTTCTCGACCTGGTAGAAGCCGCCGCTGTGCAGGAGCCAGATCTCGCCCTCGTGGCCCTCCTTGGCGCCCGTGCGCTTCACGAGGTTACGATCGAGCCAGTTGAAGAGCATGGAGTTGCCGATCCACATGATGCCGGCGATGACGTGGACCCAGCGGACCATGAGATCGAGCAGTTCCCGGAGGCTTGATTCCAAAGTCGTACTCCTTTGCGCAAGACGCGGCCCCGAGTGGCCCCCTAAACGGCATGAAGGCGGAATTCGGCCACCTTTTCCCGAAAAATTCCGCGAAAAGCAGCTTCGTAAACTATATTAAACGATATTAATTGCGGAAAGTCATTTCCTTGTCGGCCATGCCGCCACCAAAGGACCTCAATCGCCTAAAAAAGCCACTTACGACCTAATTAATAAACTCTAATACGCAAGGCAGCAGGGTTTCAGACACCGCGTCCCGAGCGATGGGCCGTACTTTCTACGCTTGCGACGATCGACCGAAGGGGATACCCCTTCCTGCCGATAACGCGGTACAATGGAGCTAGTTTGAAGGGGCCCGGAGGGCATCAGGGCCTGACAAATTCCGGCTTTTCGCCCGGATGTCGCTTGAGTAGGATTTAACGTGAACGTTGACAGCACGCTGATGGCAGGAGGCAACGCAGCCTTCCTGGAAGCCCTATACGAGGATTTTCTGGCCGATCCGCAATCGGTCGCACCCGAGTGGCGCGCCTATTTCGAGGGCCTCAAGGGGGCCGCGCCCGGCCCCGAGGTCGCCCACACTCCGGTGCAGCGCGCGTTCGCCGAGCTGGTCCAGAGCGGCCGGCACCTGGCCGTGGCGCCGACGACCATGGAGTGCGCGCCGGTCCAGCACGGAGTGGGAGCGCTCATCAGCGCCTACCGTGCCATGGGTCACCTCCAGGCCAAGTTCAACCCGCTGAGCCTGCGTCCGCAGGAGCCCGTCCCCGAGCTCGACCTCAGCTACCACGGCCTCAACACCGCCGATCTCGACTACCCGGTCTCCTACGAGGGCTTCCACGGCCCGTTGCGCCAGGTCTTCGAGGATCTGCGCGCCACCTACTGCGGCCCCATCGGCTTCGAGTTCTCGTACCTGCCGCGCGTCGAGCGCGAGTGGCTCCAGCAGCGCATCGAGTCGACCCGCGGCCACGCGGCCTTCGACCGGGCGACCAAGCTGCGGATCCTCGCCAAGGTCAACGCCGCCGAGGCCATGGAGAAGTACCTGCACCAGCGCTACGTCGGCCAGAAGCGGTTCAGCCTCGAGGGCGGCGACTCGCTCATCCCCCTCATGGATCAGGCCATCCTCAGCGCCGGCCGCCTGGGCGTCAAGGAGATCGTGGTCGGCATGGCCCACCGCGGCCGCCTGAACATGCTCGTCAACATCTTCGGCAAGAAGACCAGCCAGCTCTTCGCCGAGTTCGAAGGCAAGAAGGAGCTCGCCCCCAACATCTCGGGCGACGTGAAGTACCACCTCGGCTTCTCGGCGGACATGGAGACCGAGGGCGGCCCGGTGCACCTGGCGTTGGGCTTCAACCCCTCGCACCTCGAGATCATCAACCCGGTCGTCGAGGGATCCGTGCGCGCCCGTCAGGATCGCCGCAGCGACCTCGACCGCAGCCAGGTGCTGCCCGTCCTCGTCCACGGCGACTCCGCCGTATCGGGCCAGGGGGTCGTCGCCGAGACGCTCAACCTGTCCCAGCTGCGCGGCTTCACCACCGGCGGCACCTTCCACGTGGTGGTCAACAACCAGGTCGGCTTCAGCATCAGCGACCCGCAGGACGTGCGCTCGACCCGCTATTCGACCGACATCGCCAAGTTCATCGACGCGCCGGTCTTCCACGTCAACGGCGACGATCCCGAGGCCGTGGTCTACGCGGCCCTCTTGGCCCTGGACTATCGGATGACCTTCCACAAGGACGTGTTCATCGACCTGGTCTGCTGGCGCCGCCACGGTCACAACGAGTCGGACGAGCCCCGCGCCACCCAGCCCGACATGTACGTGCAGATCGACAAGCATCCCGGCGTGCCCGCGGTCTACGCCCGCAAGCTGGAAGCCGAAGGCATCCTGCAGCCGGGTGAGCTCAAGCAGCTCACCGAGCGCTACCGCGACGCCCTCGACCAGGGCCTGAGCGTCGCCGACGCCGTCGAGTCGGACTACATCTCGATCAAGGGCAACACCTGGGCGCCCTACCTCAACCAGTCGTGGCGGGCCGCGGGCGACACCCGCGTGCCGCTCGAGACCCTCAAGGCGCTCGGCCGTCGCCTGACGACCCTGCCCGAGGGCTTCAAGCTCCACCCGCGCATCGACCGCATCCTCAAGGGCCGCGTCGAGATGACCGAGGGCAAGCTGCCCGTGGACTGGGGCTTCGCCGAGAACCTCGCCTACGCCACCCTGGTGACCCAGGACCAGACTCCGGTCCGCTTCACGGGCCAGGACGCGGGTCGCGGCACCTTCTTCCACCGGCATGCGGCCCTGCACGACCAGCGCCCGACGGGCATCCCCGAGGGCCAGGTCTACGTGCCCCTGCAGCACGTCGCGCCCGACCAGGCCTGGTTCAACGTCATCGACTCGACCCTCTCCGAGGAAGGCGTGCTCGGCTTCGAGTACGGCTACTCGAGCACCGAGCCCAACGTCCTCGACATCTGGGAGGCCCAGTACGGCGACTTCGCCAACGTCGCCCAGTCGGTCATCGACCAGTTCATCAGCGCGGGCGAGGCCAAGTGGCAGCGCCTCAGCGGCCTGGTGATGATGCTGCCGCACGGCTACGAGGGCCAGGGCCCCGAGCACTCGTCGGCGCGCCTGGAGCGCTACATGCAGCTCTGCGCCGAGGACAACATGCAGGTCTGCGTGCCGAGCACGCCGGCCCAGATGTACCACATGCTCCGCCGCCAGATCGTACGGCCCTTCCGCAAGCCGCTCATCATCATGAGCCCCAAGAGCCTGCTGCGGCACAAGGCCTCGGTCTCGAGCCTCGAGGAGCTCGCCACCGGCACCTTCCAGCCGGTCATCGGCGAGACGCGTCCAGCCACGGGCATCGAGCGCGTGGTGGTCTGCAGCGGCAAACTCTACTATGATTTCGTCGAGGCCCGCGAGACCCGCGGCCTCCAGAACGTCGCCCTGGTACGCCTCGAGCAGCTCTACCCCTTCCCGGGGACGGAGCTTTCGCTGGAGCTCTCCAAGTATCCCGGCGCCCAGGTCGTCTGGGCCCAGGAAGAGCCGGAGAACCAGGGTGCGTGGTTCTTCCTGCGCGACAACCTGGAGGCGTGCCTCGCCTCCGGCCAGGCGCTCGACCGGGCCTGCCGCCCGGCGTCCGCCTCTCCGGCCGTGGGGTATGCCGCCAAGCACAATGAACAACAGCAAGCCATCATCGACCGGGCGTTCGGCCTGACGGCGGTTGCCGAGCGCAGCCGCGAAGGTGCTTCGGTCTAAAGGAGTCGTAATGCTCGTAGAAGTCAAAGTCCCCGTTTTCTCGGAATCCGTCAGCGAAGGCGTGCTGCTCAACTGGAACAAGCAGGTGGGTGAGCCCGTCGAACGCGGCGACATGCTCATCGGCATCGAGACCGACAAGGTCGTGCTCGAGGTGACCGCCCCCCAGTCGGGCGTGCTCAAGTCCATCGACAAGAACGAAGGCGACACCGTCGAGACCGGCCAGCTCCTGGCCGTGATCGACACCGAGGGGGCCGCCGCGGCTCCTGCGGCCCCGGCGGCCGAAGCAGCGCCTGCGGCTCCGGCGGCCGTTCCCGCGGCCGCGGCTCCGGTCTCGACCGAGCTGAGCCCCGCGGTCCGCAAGCTGGTCGCCGAGACCGGCGCCAAGCCCGAGGAGATTGCGGGCACCGGCAAGGCCGGACGCGTGACCAAGGGCGACGTGCTCGCCCACCTCGAGGGCGGAGCGGCCCCCAAGGCCGCGGCTCCCGCGGCTCCGGCCATCGCCCCGGTGGTGGTGCCCATGGGCGAGCGCCCCCAGCGCCGCGTGCCCATGACGCGCATCCGCGCCCGCATCGCCGAGCGTCTCAAGCAGGTCCAGAACACCGCCGCCATCCTGACGACCTTCAACGAGGTCAACATGAAGCCGGTCATGGACCTGCGCAAGAAGTACCAGGACCAGTTCGTCAAGAAGTACGGCATCAAGCTGGGCTTCATGAGCTTCTTCGTGGCCGCGGTGACCGAGGCCCTCAAGGAGTTCCCGATCATCAACGCCACGGTGGACGGCAGCGACGTCATCTACAACGGCTTCTTCGACATCGGCATCGCCGTGGCGTCGGAGCGCGGCCTGGTGGTGCCGGTGCTGCGCAACACCGACCAGCTGTCCTTGGCGGACATCGAGCAGGGCATCGGGGCCTTCGCCGAGAAGGCCCGCGCCAACAAGCTCAGCATCGACGACATGTCGGGCGGCACGTTCACCATCACCAACGGCGGCACCTTCGGCTCGATGCTCTCGACGCCGATCCTCAACGCGCCGCAGAGCGCCATCCTCGGCATGCACAACATCACCGAGCGTCCGGTGGCCGAGAACGGCCAGGTCGTCATCCGCCCGATGATGTACCTCGCGCTGTCGTACGATCACC
>DATNQJ010000338.1:0-10830 GCA_036704085.1 Stenomitos sp. | reverse complement strand
GACCCTCGACATCCAGCACCTCGAGAAGTGCGACGACTGCTCGGGGTCGGGTGCCAAGGAGGGCAGCGCCGTCTCCACGTGTTCCATGTGCCAGGGCACCGGGCAGATCACCCAGACCCAGCGCACCATCTTCGGACAGTTCTCCCAGGTGGCGCCCTGTCCCAAGTGCAGCGGGGAAGGCAAGGTCATCGAGACCCCCTGCCCCACCTGCAAGGGCGCGGGCCGCAACAAGACGAACAAGAAGCTCTCGGTCAAGGTGCCGGCTGGCGTCGACACCGGAGCGCGCCTGCGCGTGACGGGCGAGGGGGACGTCGGTCCCAAGGGTGGCCCTGCGGGCGACCTGTACATCGTCCTGCACGTCCAGGCCGACGAGCGCTTCGAGCGCCAGGACACCGAGCTCTTCTACACGGAGGCCATCACCTTCCCGCAGGCCGCTCTGGGGGATGAGGTGGAGGTGCCGACCCTGGAAGGCAGCGAGAAGATCAAGATCCCGGCGGGCACCCAGCACGGGACCGTCTTCGTGTTGAAAGGCCAGGGGGTTCCCTACCTGGGCGATCCACGCGGCCGACGGGGCGACCTGCACGTGGAGGTCAAGATCGCGGTTCCAACCAGGCTCTCCGAGGAAGAGGCCGACCTCTTGCGGCGCTACGACGAGGTTTCCAAGAAGAAGGCCGAACACCACGGCCTGAACTGGATGGACATGCTCAAGAGCGCCCTGGGAGGCAAGTAAGCAACGAGAAGGGGCGGCCCAGGCCGCCCCTTCCTCCGTTTAGATGCCCTTGTCGATGCGCTTGAGGCGCTGCTCTTCGACCATTTTGAGGGCCATGTACGTGCAGTAGTCCGCGTAGTCAGGGTCCGTAGGCTGGGGCACCCGATCCCTGAAACGCTCCTCCAGCGCATTCTTCTGGAGAATCTGCGTGGCCTTGGCCGGATTCTTAGTCACGTGTTCGTCCGACATGTATGGATCTCCTGACGGTGAAGTTACCAACCGTGGCTCTTATACCCAAATCGCGCCCCACCTTCACGATCGCTTCGGGTCTTAACATTTGGTCGCGGAGTGGGTATAGACGACCAGGGAAGCCGATGACGCCTTCCCTAGAAGGGACGGCTGCATGCTCGTGAACCTACCGGTCAAGGACAACCCGAAGCTCAACGCGATCCTGGAGCGCATGGAGCGCGATCGCACCGTGGCGGGCTACTGGCGCATGGCGGATCTCAACAGCCTGCGCGCGGGGGTCAACGACCACGGCCCCACCCACGTCAAGATCGTGGCCAACATCGCCCTCAAGCTGCACACGCTCTTGACCGACGCGGGCGTCCAGATGAGCCTGGTCAAGGACCACGGCATGACCCTGCACGACTCCCAGGTGGTGGTGGCGCTCGCGGGCATGCTGCACGACGTGGGCATGAACGTCCACCGCGACTCCCACGAGGAGCACAGCCTGTTCATGGCCTTCGAGTACCTGCACGAGGCCCTCGACGAGGTCTACGAGCCGGTCGAGCGAGTGACCATCATCTGCGAGACGCTGCATGCCATGATCGGCCACAACTCGCACAAGAAGTGCTTCACCGTCGAGGCGGGCATCGTGAAGCTCGCGGATGCCCTGGACATGACCAAGTGGCGATCGCGGGCCATCATCAAGGCGGGCCGCGTCTCCATCCACTCGCTGTCGGCGGCGGCCATCGACAAGGTGATCCTGGACCGGGGCAAGGTGAAGCCGGTGGGGGTCGAGATCCTCATGAACTCCTCGGCGGGCATCTTCCAGGTGGACAGCCTGCTCAAGCACAAGCTGCTCAAGAGCGGGATCCAGGACTACATCGAGGTCTCGGCCCGCATCGACGGGCCGGCCCGCAACGAGCGGGTGCCCGTCTACAACCTGTGATGGCCACGCGCGAGCGGTCGGCCGCGGCGGGCGGCATGTCGATCTTTCGGAAGCTCCAGCTCGTCTCCGGGCTGGCCTGCGGCTTCTTCCTGTTCCTGCACGTGCTCACGGTGGCGTCCCTGGTGGTGGATCCGGGGGCCTTCGATCAGGTGCTCTTCACCTTCCGGCAGGTCTACCGGCCGAGCGAGTTCGGCGAGGCCCTCTTGGTCTGGACGCCGTTGACCCTGCATCTGTTGGCCTCGCTCGGGGTGGCCTTCGAGCGCCGCCAGGCCCCGGAGCGCGCCAGCCTGAGCCTGCGCTGGCTGCGCTGGAGCGGCACGCTGTTGCTCGTGCTCCTGGGGGGGCATGTCCTCGTCGCACGCATCCTGCCGGCGGTGGAGGGGTACTCGGCGGCGGCCTCCTACCTGGCCTTCGGCTTCGAGAACTGGCCGTGGGGGATGATCCCCTACTACCTGTTGATTGCTTTGGCGGGAGCCTTCCATGCGGGCATGGGGGCATCAGTGGCGCTGGGCGCCCTGGGGGTCCTGCGCGGAAGCGAGCGCCTGCGGCTCATCACGGGCTTCACGTGGACGGGCTTGTTGGCCCTGGCGTTGCTCTTGGGGACCTGCCGGGTCATGGTCGAGGCGCCGAACATGGATCCTACCTACTATTCGTCGTACCAGCGGCTCTACGAGCATAACCTGCCGTGGCTCCACGCGCGCAACCCGCGGGTGCGATAGGGCCGCTTGATACCACCCGGAAAGGGGCGTAAAATGGGAGTTCTGTGCCCACCCCTACGGAGAGAGCGACCATGCTGCGCGTCACCAACGACCGGACCCATCGGACGGAGGCCTTCGAGCCCCTGAATCCCCCGCGGGTGACCATGTACGTCTGCGGACCCACCGTCTACGACTACGCGCACCTGGGCCACGGCAAGAGCTACGTCTCCTGGGACGTGGTGCACCGCTACCTCGAGTTCCGCGGCTACGACGTCACCATGGCCCAGAACTTCACGGACGTGGACGACAAGATCATCAACCGCGCCAACGAGCAGGGCGTGAACTGGCACGATCTCGCCGAGCGCTTCATCCGGGAGTTCTTCGTCGACATGGACGCCCTCAACGTGCGCCGCGCCGACTGCTACCCCAAGGCCACCGAGCACATCCCGGACATGATCGCCCACATCCAGGGCCTCATCGACAAGGGCCACGCCTACGCCGTCGACGGTGACGTCTACTTCGCCGTCGAGACCTTCGCCGACTACGGCTGCCTCTCGGGCCGCAACCTCGAGCAGATGATGGCCGGCGCCCGGGTCGAGGTCGACGAGCGCAAGCGCAACCCCATGGACTTCGCCCTCTGGAAGTCCGCCAAGCCCGGCGAGCCCTCCTGGGAGAGCCCCTGGGGCCCCGGTCGTCCCGGCTGGCACATCGAGTGCTCGGCCATGGTCCGCAAGCACCTGGGCGACACCATCGACATCCACACCGGCGGCCTGGACCTCACCTTCCCCCACCACGAGAACGAGATCGCCCAGTCCGAGTGCCTCACCGGCCACACCTTCGCCCGCTACTGGATGCACAACGGCTTCGTGACCATGAACGCCGAGAAGATGTCCAAGAGCCTGGGCAACTTCTCGACCATCCGTGACCTCCTCAAGGTCTACGACGCCCAGGACGTGCGCTTCTTCCTGCTGCTCGGCCACTACAGCCAGGAGGTCGACTTCTCCGACGAGGGGCTCCGCGCGGCCGGCACGGGCCTCGGCCGCCTGCGCAAGTCGCTCGCGCGCTTCAAGGATAAGCTCGCCCCCGAGACCGACGCCACCCGCGCGCTCGCTTCCAAGATCGAGGAGACGTTCATCGAGGGGATGGACGACGACTTCAACTCGCCCAAGGGCATCGCCGCCCTCTTCGAGGGCGCCAAGTCCCTCGGGGACCTGGCAGGAGCCGATGCCGAGGCCGCCGGCCACGTGGTCCAGAAGCTCTACGCCCTGGGTGAGGTGCTCGGCCTCGATCTGGCGACCCTGCCTGCCGAGAACCGCGAGCTGTCCGACCTGGCCGAGCCCCTCTCCGCCATGGCCGCCGAGTTCGGGGTGTCGGGCGATGGCCCCGAGGCCCAGCTGGAGGCGCTCATCGCCCGCCGAGCCGGCGCCAAGGCCGCCAAGGAGTGGGCCGTGGCCGACGGGATCCGCAACCGCCTCAAGGAGCTTGGCGTCCAGCTGATGGACCGCCCGGGCGGCGAGACCGCCTGGGAGCGCTCCGAGGCCGTGGGCGCGGGGAGGTAGCCATCCTACCCTTTGGCCCTCAGGTGAAGGATTGGCGGGAGCTGAGCCCCCGCCTGCTCGCCTATATGGGGGACGCCGTCTACGAGCTGCACGTGCGGTCGCGGCTCATGACCGCCAACGTTCCCGTGGAGCGGCTGCACACCGCCAAGGTCTCCCGGGTGCGCGCCTCGGCCCAGGCCGCGGCCCTGCGTCGCCTCTTGCCCACCCTGACCGAGGACGAGCAGGACGTCGTGCGCCGGGCGCGCAACCTCAAGAGCAACGTGCCCAAGAACGCCTCGGTCGCCGATTACCGCTACAGCACCGCCTTCGAGGCCCTGCTCGGCATGCTCTACCTGCAAGGGGCCACCGAGCGACTCGACGCGATCCTCAGGGCCACCGACGCCCTCCTGGAGACTTCCGATGAACCAACCTAATCAGCCGGACGGCGAACTCGTCTGGGGCCGCCACGCGGTCCTCGCGATCCTGGAGGGCGATCGCCCCGTCAACAAGATCTGGCTCCAGCGCTCCCTGGAAAAGGACTCCCTGTTCCCGCAGGTGCGCCGCCTCGCCAAGCCCAAGGGCGCGAGCGTGCAGTTGACCGAGCGCGGCAAGCTGGATCAGCTCTCGGGCGGGGCAGCCCACCAGGGCATCGTCGCCTCGGTGGCCACCCACGCCTACGACGACCTGGACGACGTGATCGCCAAGGCCAAGGCTCACCCGCATCCCCTCCTGGTCCTGCTCGACGGGGTCGAGGATCCGCACAACCTGGGCGCCATCATCCGCAGCGCGGAGTGCGCCGGGGCCCATGGCGTGGTCCTGCCGCAGCGCCGCTCGGCGTCTCTGACCGGCGTGGTCGAGAAGACCTCGGCCGGAGCCCTCGAGCACATGCCCGTCGCGCGCGTGGTGAACCTGCCCCGGGCCATCGAGGAGATCAAGGACGCCGGCTTCTGGGTGGTGGGCGCGGAGGCCTCGGGCGATCGCCTCATCTACGACGTGGACCTCACGGGCCCCATCGCCCTGGTCATCGGCAGCGAGGGACAGGGCATGCACCGCCTGGTCGCCGAGAAGTGCGACTTCGTGGCCAAGCTCCCCCTCCTGGGCCAGACCACCTCGCTCAACGCCTCGGTGGCCGCGGGGGTCATGCTCTACGAGGCCGTCCGGCAGCGCGTGACCAAGTTCCCGGACCTCATGCCCTGACCCTTCGAACACAGCGGAGCCCTCGCCATCGGCGAGGGCTCCGCTGCTTCGTGAAACCGGGATCAGAGCTGGAACGAGGTCAGGACCGTCTCGGTGGTCGTGGTCTGTCCGCCCTGGGTGATGGTCTGGATGGCCTTCACGGGGCCGAGGCCGATGCCCTTGGCGTACCACAGGGTGCGCTGGGTCTGGGTCTGGCCCGAGGTGGTCGTCTCGACGAGCTTCACGCAGGGATAGCTGCCGGCCTTGACCGTGACCTGCTCGTTGGCCGCGAGCATGGCGTAGCGCACGGTGTCGGAGGCGCCATACGGCGAGACGATGCTACCCTCGGTGGTGAAGACGGGCGTGCCGAGGCTCATGGTGTAGGAAGGGCCCGAGTCGGTCTGGGTGCCGATCTTCACCAGCCCGCCCGAGACCTGGAGGATCGAGTCGAAGGTGAGGGTGCCCACGGTGCGCTGGACCGTGGCGTTGGTCGAGGTGTAGTCCGTCACCTTGACGCCGAAGCTGCTGGTCGAGACCTGGCTGCTCTGGTTGTCCGAGACGGTCTCGGTGGTCTGGAATTGGGCCTTGGCCGTGGCGCTCGGCGGATAGAAGTAGTCCTTCGGAACGTAGGTCGTCTCGTTCTGGGACGACGCGGGCGTGGGCGTCGGAGTCGGGGAGGTCTGCGGCGCCGAGACGGCTTCCTGGAGGGCTGCGGCCACCTGGTCGTTCGCTTGGCTGATCTGATCGAACGCCTGGGCGCTCTGCTCGGTCGAGGTGAGCGCGGACGGATCGATGGAGGACTGCGTGGCCGCCACCAGGTTCATGGTGTCGTAGTACTTGGCCATGTTCACCTGGTCGAGCGGGGTGCCCTTGGTCACGACCTTGGCAGCAACGAGCGTCGAGGCGCTGTTGAGGGTGTTGCCCGACTGCTGGACCATGGGCTTGCCGATGCCGAGCTCCTGGAACTTTTGGCCGTCCAGGGTGAAGGTGGCGCGGATCAGGTAGGCCTTTTCCTTCGACAGGTTCGCCAGGCTGTACTGCCCCTTGTCGTCGGTGGTCGCCTTGGAGACGACCTGGCCGTCCTGCACGGCCTCGACCTCCGCCTTGATGACGGGCAACTCCTCGAGAGCCGAGATCCGGTAGGCGGCCGCGTTGTTCGAGACGAGGGCTGCCGAGTTGTTGCCGACCAGCGCGGCCGAATTGTTGGCTACCAGCGATTTGGGTGCGAAGAGTTGGCCGCTCAGCGAGGCGGCGTTGTTGCCGATGAGGCCGTTGCCCGAAAAGGGCGAGTTGCCGTCAGGGGTGGTGCCTGGTCCGAAGAGCCCCGGGACGCCCTGACAGCCGGCTACCGTGATCCCGAGCCAGAGCATCCCCAGGATCGTGCGTACCCTTTTCGTCATGTCGCTACCTCCGAAGTCACACTTTGTTAACATACCCAACAAGCGATCGTTTTCTGCATCACCATTTTTGCTTGAGCGAATAGGCGAGGGTTGGGTACAAGAGAAGGGTTGGTACGCCCGATGATCCGGCTCCACGAGCCGCTTTGGGCGTCGGCTCCCGGGGGATTCGGGGATCTCGGGACTGCGCGAGCGAGGTTTCATGCGTCCACTGGTACTGAACCTGGCCCTCTTGGTAAGTGTCGTGGGCCTTGCGAGCTGTCAATCGCTGCCCTTGGCGCCGCTCGACCAGACGACGGGCGGAACGGGGACCCAGGCGAGCCCGCGGCCCACCTCGACTCCCTCGGCCAGTCCGTCGGCCACGCCGGTCCCCGATCGCTCCATGCTCAAGATCGTGTCGTTGACCATCGCCCCACAGGAAGCCACCCTGAGCGTGCCGCCGGAGAATCCCAACCTCGGATCGGCGGGCTTTCCGACCACCCTGCAGCTAGACGTGCGCCTGAGGCTGGAAGACGGCAGCCTCCTGGACGGGGATCTGGTCTGGACCTCGTCTCAGCCGGAGCTTTTGCAGGTCGACTCCAGTGGCCTGGTCAGCACGATCCGAAGCACGGGCGGGGCCCAGCCGAGCTCCGTGCCGGTCGTGCTCACGGCCACCTCGCGCCGGGATCCCACCAAGGTCGCGAGCGTCTCGGTCACCGTGACCGACGATGCGACGGCCATCATTCAGCTGCAGTAGGGGGCCCGATGCGACGCCTTGGATCCCTCCTTGCCCTCTCGGCCCTCCTGGCGGCCTGCGCCCCGGCCTCGGCTCCCACGACGTCTGCTCCCGCGCCCGTGACGGCTGCGGCAGCAGATCCGGGCTATCGCCTGGTGACGCCCGCGCCGGAGGGGACGCTGCAGATCCAGATCCGGTGGCCGGACCGGGAGGTCGTGGCCATTCCCATCAGCTCCAACGCCGCCACCATCTGGCTCTACGACGCGGCCGGTCGTTACATGACCAAGGCGACGGTCTCCCGGCCTACGTCGGGCAACCTGTCGTCCCAGGTCTTCTTCCGGGTGAAGGCGACCATGGGCGTGCAGGTGGTCGCCAAGCTCTACCGCGAGCTCGCGCCGACCGACGATTCGACGCCGGTGGCCCTCGGGACGGGCACGGTCGACATCTACGCCAACAACCTCAATGTCGTGCCCATCACCATGACCCCGCTGATCCAGCCCGAGATCGCGAGCCTGACCCCTACCTATGGCGGGGTGGGCCGCAAGGTCCTGATTGAAGGGATCCATTTCGGCACCCTCGACAGCATTCCCTGTACCGTCAAGTTCTCGGGCGTTCCGGACCCGACCGTTCGCCGGCTCAGCGATACGGAGATCGAGGCCACGGTTCCCGCGGGGGCCGTCACGGGCCAGCTGGAGCTCTCGGTGGACGGCATCCGCAAGTACCGGACCTTCGAGGTCCTCACGGGCCTCGATCTGCCGCAATGGCAACTGCCCTTTCAGGCCTACCGGATCGTGCCCCTGGTCGTGACGGGCACCTTCTCGGACGGCAGCAAGCGCATGGTGGATGCCGTGGACTGGTCGTCCAGCGTGCCGGCGGTGGCGGACGTGGATGCGATGGGCCTGTTGCGCCCCATCGCTCCTGGCACCACCATCGTCACGGCGGTCTCGGGCGGGGTGTCCAGTCAGCGGACGGTGACGGTGACGACCACCGGGGCGGTGATCGTGGCCGAGGTCGTCGTGCCCCCCTCGAGCCAGTCGTCCCTGAGCGTCCCCGTCACGCTGCCCACCGCGGCCCCTGGCAACCTTCCCGTTCAAACCGCGCCCTGGCGCGTGTCCCAGTGAGGAGATCCGGCATGATTCGCACCCCCGCGGCAACCTTCGCGACGAGCGCGCTCGTGGCCCTCAGCCTGGGATTGCTGGGCGCATGCGCCCTGCAACCGGCCGGACCGTTCGGCGTGACCCCTCAGGTGCAGCCAGCCGCGCCGGGCGGCATGGTCGTACCCGTCCAGTTGCCGAAGCTAAGCGATCGCACCGCCCAGTACGCCTATCAGAACGGCTACATCAATACCCTCGAGGTCATGGTCGTCGACAGCCTGGGCCGCCACCAGGCCTTCCTCGTCTGCCGGAACCCCCAGGCGGTCGGGATGCCCGGCGGCAAGGTGAACCTCCTCTTCCAGGACGTGGCTCCGGGGACGGCCTGGGTCACGGTGCGCACCACCTTCAAGCAGTTCATTGGCACGGGCAAGCGTCTGGAGCCGGTGGACGGCGAGCCGAGCACGTTCGCCCTCGACGGCGGCAACCCCCATGTCACGGCCGTGGTGGGCGACCTCTCCTCCAGCGTCCTGGTCTTCAAGAGCACGGACCTCGGAGCGACGGAGATGGCGCCGTCGGTCCTCTCCTTCTATCAGAACAACAACGGCAATTCGGAGCTGAACGACACCTCGAGCGTCTATGCGGGCTACGGGGTCGGCGCGGCCACGGGTAGCGTGGTGCCCGGCACCACGGCCACGGTCTCCCTCACCGTGGCGCAGCCGCCGAGCTTCGGCTCGGACCTGCTCAACACGACCCGTCAGGTGGATGCGGGGGGTGCGGTCACGGTGTCGGCCGCCAACGTCAACGCGGCCATCGATCGGGTGGTGGTGGTGCGGGCGGACGATCCGGCCGCGACCAGCGACTTTATCGACCTCACCAAGACCAACAGCTACGACTTCTACCCCGTCACCGACAACCTGGACGGGACGGTCACCTTCACGCCGACCCGCTCCACGGACGTGCCCGTCAAGTACTACCTGGCGCGCGGCGAGATGGTAAGCCTCATCGGCGCCTCGGGCTCGGACGTGGATCTGGCGAAGCTGCAGATCCATCCGGCCGCCGTGGACTCGACCAAGTGCACGATACGGATCGGCTCGGACGATGGGAGCGCCGCGTTCCCCCGCCGCGCGGGCGAGACGGACACCATCCGGATCACCCTGCGGGACCAGTTCTACAACCTCATCACGGCGGGAGACTTCGGGGCGCGGAGCATGGAGGGCTACCTCTGGCGCCCCTCGGTGGAGCCGACCTTCACGGTGCTCAACAACAACAGCGTCACGGCCCCCAATCCGCTCGCCTTCATCCCGGGCTCGACGATCGGCACCCTGACCACGCCGACCTATGACGTGGGGACCAAGACCTGGGTCTCCACCTTCACGCAAGGGGCGACGCCGCCGACCACCAAGGGCGCCTCGGCCTCCTTCGCGGTCGCGGCCAATACCAACATCGAGGCCGTCACGTACCTCTACGATCCGTCGAACACGGGCGACACGACGTATACCCTGGGCGTGGTGGACTACCCGCCCACCGCACGGCGCCTCGCGGTCTCCCTGTATCGCGGGACCGCGGTGGATCCCGACAAGTTCGTCGCCTCGGCGAGTTACACGCCGCCCGTGACGCCGCTGACCACTGGGGCCACCATCAGCTTCGCCTTCACGGCGCCGTCGGGCTTGCCCACGTCGATCCTGCGCGTGGGGACGAAGGCGAACACCGATCTGACCACGGCGGACGACGGGACGCGCCTCATCCCGACGCTCGGCGCCCGAACGGCCCCTGGGACCCCACTGGGCACCGCCGACAAGGATCGGGTCGTCTTCCGGATCTACAGGCAGAATGCCGATGGCAGCCTGACGGCCACCGGACAGCTGACGGCCGGCCCGTACCTCTGGAAACAGTAGGGTGTTCCCTGCTATGGTATCGCTTGCACGTATTCGACGGCGCAGAGAGAAGGAGGATCGCGTGGGACTCAAGCGGCAACTGGTGAGCGTGGGGTTGGCGGCATTGCTTTTGAGCGGCTGCAGCGGAGGCAATCAGGTCCTGCGCGTCGCCACGGAGCCCGAGGATGCCCGCATCACCATCAATGGCGTGCCGGGGGATGCCTACATCGTCGAGCACAAGTACGACTTCCCGGCTGATACGCTCTACGTCCGGGCCAAGAAGCCGGGCTTCCGGAGCGAGGAGATGCAGGTGAAGCGCGAGCTCGACGTCTTCACGGCCATCGTCTGGAGCGTGCTGCCCGCGCTGATCACGGGCGCCACCATCGCGGGCGGTCGCCCCGATGCCCCGACCCTCACCAGTACCGCCTTCTGGGGCTTCTGGACGGTTCTGCCCT
>DATNQJ010000337.1:0-2049 GCA_036704085.1 Stenomitos sp. | reverse complement strand
TCACCACTGCGTGATCGTAGAACTGAACGTCCCGAGCTACCGCGCGGAGCAGGCCAAGAAGGCCCGGCAGACGACGGCCACGGCATGATCAAGATCAGCCGATGGGTCCGGGAAAAATAATTGTCGTCGGCCGGGAAAAGTAATTGACGCCAATCAAGCAGTGGTTCCGGTCGTGCAAGTCGCTGTTGCAGACCCGTCCGATCTACCACAAATGTGATGAGACGATCCGGGGACACGTGTTCTGCTCGTTCCTGGCGCTGGTCCTGCGCCAGGAGTTGCAGTCCCGGCTGGGGGAGCGGGGCCATGAGTGCGAGTGGGCCGATGTGATCTGTGACCTGGATCGCTTGCAGATGGTGGAGGTGGAGCAGGACGAGAAGAAGTTCCTTCTCCGGAGCGAGGTCCAGGGGAGTTGTGGCAAAGGGTTCCAGGCGGTCGGAGTAGCCCTACCTCCGACCGTTCAACAAACCTCGCCGACCAGCCCGGAGGAAGACGCTGCGCCTAGTGCCACGCCGCCTGATTGATGCGTTAACCCCATGCCGCTCCTGGAGATGCTACTTTGTGCTGTCGAAGATGAGCATGGTGGATAACCCGGCCTCGCGCCAGGATCGAGCGCTTTAAGTAGGTGGACAGGAGTCTTTGCACAACTACAATGAGTCATCGAACACTTTGGCCTTGCCGCAGGTGGATCGATGGCCCCACTCATACTCTCGCCCCGGCAGCGCTCGGAGTTGGAATACCTTGCCTCCCAGAACCCCGTGGCCAGGGAGAGGGGCCGCGCCCAGGCACTGCTCTGGCTCGACGAGGGCGAGCCGCCCGAGCAGGTCGCCGAGTCCCTCCGCGTCAGCCGCCGGACGGTCTATTACTGGCTGGAGCGGTTCCATGACCGCGACGAACTCGACCTGGTGCCGCGGTTGGCCGACGCCCCACGCTCGGGCCGACCCCGCGCGGGGGGCGGTGACATTGACACTTGGGTCGCCGAGGTCATCGATTCCGACCCGCGCACGCTGGGCTATCACCAGACGGTCTGGACCGCCCCATTGCTGGTGCGATACCTGCGGGACCACCATCAGGTCGAGGTCTCGCGCAAGACGGTCAGCCGCGCCCTCGCTCGCCTGGACATCCGGTGGAAGCGGCCCCGCCACCAACTGGCCCGCCGCCCCGAGACCTGGCGGCAATCAAAAGGGGGCTCAAACGCGGGCTGAGCGGCCGCGCCCGCACCGTGCTCTTGATGCTCGACGAGACGATCGTCACCGAGACTCCACCGCTCTACTCCTGCTACGGTCATACGGGCGAGCAGGTCCGGGTCCCGATCACGGGGAACCGCTCCCAGCGCATCCTTCACGGGGCGATCAACGTCCAGACCGGGGACGTATCGCTCTTGATCACCAAGGAGTGGACCAAGGAGACACATCAAGGCTTCCTGTCGATGGTCCGCTCCCACTGGAGGGGCTGGAACATCGTGCTCTTCGAGGACCGAGCCGGGCAGCATACGTCGCCGGACAGCCTGGAATGGGCCGAGGAGTCACGCATCGAGGTTCGTCTGCTGCCCAAGGCGACGCCGGAGTTGAACGCGATGGACCACCTGTGGAGGCACACCAAGCGGGAGGCGCTGGGTGACCGGGAGACGGAGACGGTCGATCGATCGGCCCTCGCGGCGTGCCAGTACATCATCGACCTCAGCCCGCGCGACCGGCTGCGGAAAGCCGGGGTCCTCTCGGGAAACTTCTGGCTGACGAAGTAGCAGGCGTGTGCAAAGACTTCTGTCCACCTACTTAAATAGCTCCCCGCTGATGAGAAAGTAGGGCACGCTACTGCGTGCCGTCGAGGAGGCACGCAGTAGCGTGCCCTACTTTCCCCTTTGCAAGTCTCTATCATAGTTGCGAGTCGGGATCCCGCCCGGCGGACGGCCCCGCGGGTGCGATGGCCGGTCGGCCCGGGGCCCATTGGCCCGCGCGCCCACCGCGGCGCGCACCCCGAACCGGATCGCCACCGGGTCCGGCGCGGCGATCACCCCCGCAGCCGCGGAACGTCACAAGCCGGCCGCTAACG